>JAAZBK010000024.1 GCA_012513855.1 Acidimicrobiales bacterium | reverse complement strand
CCCGTCCTTGAGCAGGAAGAACGTGACGACCAGCGACAGCAGCGCGCCGACCACGATCTCACCGGCCAACACGATGCCCGACGTGGCCGTCGCCTGCTCCGTCAGCACCTCGGGCAGGGCCTCCTCGGCCGCTTCACGCCAGCCGTCCACGTCGTCGCGGGTGACGTCGAACGGACTGTCATCGACGAGCCAGTCGGTGACGTCGTCGACGGCGCGGTCGAGCGTCGGGCCGAGCTCGTCGACCTGACCGGCCACCGCCCACCCGACGAGTCCGAGCCCGCCGACCAGCACGAGCACGAAGCCGAGCAGCGTCACGGCCGACGCGATCGCCGGCGCGAGCCGTCGGCGCAGCAATCGGGCGACCGGCCACAACGCCCGCGCCAGCAACCCGGCCACGGCCAGGGGCACGAGCACCACCAGCAGCTTGTCGGCGACCCACACCACGCCCCAGAGGAACAACCCGACCACCAGCAGGCGCCAGGCGTACGCCGAGGTGACGACGACGGCCGGATGCACGGAGCGAGCCTCGTTCACCCGCCTCTCATACCCAGTTCTCCACAAACGTGATCGACACCGGTAGCCGACCGCGGTCCGCGACCGGTGTCCGGGTGTCGTGTCGGTCAGGGTGCCAGGGCAGCGGGATCGCTGAGGGCGACGAGAACTCCCTCTCCGTCGAAGGCGGCGACACGCCAGGTCATCTCCTGGTGGAGCGCGGCGGTCTGGTTGATGTCGGGGCTGCCGCCACCGCCGACACGGATCGAGGTGTCTGTGCCGGTCCACGCCCAGAACGGCTCGCCGTCGGCGTCGTGCAGAACCAGCCAATACGACGCCGCGGCGTCGACGGGCTGCCAACTGAGCGTGGGGTGGGGGCTCCCGGTCTCGGTGGTCGGGTCGACGACGACGATGCCGACACCCAGGTCGCCACGCATGTCGAGGAGGCTCGGCGGGATGGTCGTGGCGGCGCTGACCGCAGTGGTCGTTGGCGCCTGGGTCGAAGCCGCCGCCCCCATCGTCGTCGGCGCAGCGGTGACGTTGGCCGCGGTGTCTTCCACCGTTGTGTCCTCCACGGGGTCCGGACCGGTTGTGGTGGGCGCGGTGGTGACGCTGGCCGCGGTGCCTTCTGCTGAATCGGAATCGGTGCTGTCCGAGCAGGCCGTCAACGCAAGCATCAGACAGATCGCCGCCGTCATCACGCCGATCGATCGGACGCCGCTCATGGCCCGATACGGATCAGCGCGAGGAGAGCCTCCAACTCGAGGTCCTCCCATCCCAGGTCCTCGGCGATCAAGGCGAGGATCTCCAGTTCGTCGGCTTCGATCGCGGCGTCGATCCGCTGCTCCAGCACGCCGTAGGCAGCGAGCTCGACTTCGGGATTGGCTGCCTCTGCACCGCTGCCGATCAGTCCGGCCCGAACGGCGGTCAGAAGGATCTGACCCAGAGTGAACACGCCGACATCCGGATTGGCCACGATGAAGTCGATCAGCCGGGAGACCTCGGCGGCGATCACCGACCGGTAGAACTCGAGGCCGCAGCCGTCGGCCCGGCTCAGGCTCGCGGCCAACGCCTCGGCCTCGGCCAACAAGGGCACGAGTTGGCCGAGCACACCGCCCCCGAGAATCACGGCTCCGGATTCGAGTGACCCGATGAGTTCGCCGAGTTTCACCTGCAACGCCTCGTAGGCCTCGAAGAACGCCGCCGGGTCCGAAGCGGCCTCGCCGCGCACCGCCCACCACACGATCTCGCTGATGTCGGCGGCACCCATCATTTCGACCTGGATGTTCACCCCGGTCCCTTCGAGCCGCTCACATGACGCGGCTGTCAACAAGACGTCACCCGAGCCCGAAACATCCGGGATGTTCACGCCGTTGCTCACCACCGACGTGAGTCGGAAATGAGGCATGGTGGCGGGCCCCTCGACCACGCCCCCGATCTGGGTGATACCCCCTCCCCACTGGAAGGCTCCCGCTACCTCACCACCGGCAGACGTGAACTCGAACCCACCGCGAGCCCTCTGGTCGGTCCACGCCGTGGTTCCGCGGAAGCTGATGTGCCCGACCCAGTCACCGTCGACCGCCTGCACCTGACGGGCGTAGGCAGATGCCGTCGGTGCCACCAACGCCAACATGCACGCCAACGCGGTGCCGACGCGACCGACCGAGCGGCCTGAGGACTCCACCGGTCGATGATCACGCCACGACGACCCGAGGGTCAATACGCAGATCCGCGTACAGCGAACCTGGCAGAATTCCCGGATGCACTCGCCGCTGCTGGACGAGCGCGACTACACCGCCGTGCTCGGACTGCTCGAGGACCTGACCACTGCAGAGACCATCGATGAGTATTCGGTCATCGCGATGACCGGCCTCACCGAGCTGATCCCCTGCATCGACTCGTCCTACAACGAGATCAACCCGGGCGCCCACGAGATTCGCTGGCGTTCGATCCCCGAGAACAGCCACATGGCTGAATACGCCCCGCTGTTCGCCGAACTCATGTACCAGAACCCGTTGGTGGGCTACTTCGAAGAGACCGAAGACACCAGGGCGATGATGTGGTCCGACGTCACGTCGTGGAACCAGATCGAGAAGACCCAGCTGTACCAGGAGATG
>JAAZBK010000210.1 GCA_012513855.1 Acidimicrobiales bacterium | reverse complement strand
GAGAGCGAGTGAAGCGTGCGAGCGGCCTCGCGCTTCATGTTGTGGAACACCACCACCACGGTGAGGTCGATCGCGTCAGCAGGCGCCCGAGAGGCCAGAGGCGTCCGGGGCAGGTTGGACTTCGGCTCGACCACGTCGACCGGCGAAGCGTGGTCGCCCGCGACCTTTCGCCAAACCGCCAGACCGTGGTCACGCCGCTCGTAGGGCTGGTCGAGGCCGCGATCCAGGCGGAAGGCCTCCACCGCCTTGCGCGTGGTCGAGTCCTCGTGGGCATCCACCACCACGAAGCCACCGACGGGCACGCGGTCGTAGACGGCCTCCAGGACAGCGCGAGATGCCTCGCCCAGGTCGGGGCCGATGCGCAGGAGGGCGATCTCGCTGATCTCGGCATCGACGAGCGACGCGGCCGGATCGCCCGACAGGAACTTGACCTTGCCGTCGAGCAGGTCGAACCGGGAGAAGCCGTCGCGCACCATGTTGAGGTCGCCCCGGAACCCGGCGACGCCCCTCGCCGTCCACTTGGACGACTTCAGCCCTTCGGGCGCACCGCGGAACTGGTCGACCAGCCAGACTCGGCGGTCCTCGATGCCGTAGGCGTCGAGCCAGGCTCGGAAGAAGATGCCACCTCCGCCCCGACCGACCCCGATGTCGACCAGGTCGCCGGGCACCCCTTCGGCCTTGACGACCTCGAGCCGACCGTGGATCTCGTCCAGTCGGGCCCGGCCCATGTCGGTGTAGGGAACGAACGAACGGCCCTTGTGGTCGTCGGGGCCGGCAGGCCCGAGACGCTCCCTCGCCAGGCGTGGCCAGTGGTCGGGATCCTGGCGGGCGGGGTCCCTGAGGATCCGAGCGTCGGGGGGACGCCCGGCGTCGATGCGAGCGGCCAGGTGGGCCAACCGGGCCTCGTCCTCCAGGTAGTGCTCGTTCAGCAGCGCCGACTTGACCGTGCCCAGGTAGCGCGAGACGAGGCGCAGCTCGTTGACCAGGGTCGGGTAGTAGGCGTTGTGCTGGAACACCATGGCCTGGAGTCGCAGCTCCTCACCCAGCTCCAACAGGCGGTTGCGCCCTTCGACCCCTTCGATCTCGTCGAGGACGGCGGCCAGCTCGGGCTGGTTCGCAAGCCTGGACTCCTCGACCACGATGGCCAGACCGAAGTAGATGGGGAGCACCACCATCCGCAGCGGCTCGGGGTGCTCGGCCATCCAGTCCTCGAGGCCGCTCATCACCCCGTTCCGCGGACCCCCTTCGTGGGTGGCGTTGAAGTGGTTGGGATTGAGTCCGGAGAGCCCCTTGGCCAGCTCGTCGCGGCCGGGGTGGATGCCCTTCTGCGCGTACGGCTGGCGGTGCTGCTCGGGGATGGTCTCGGGCGAGTAGTAGAGGTCGCGCCGCCCGTAGGGCCAGAGCACATCGTGGAGGATCATCAACGGCAGCGGGGCACCTTCGGCCCGCGACCGCTCGGCCAGCAGCCGGCACTCGTTGTAGACCGTGTACCAGTTGTGGTCACCGTCGATGAGGGCCGCGTCCATGACGGGCAGGTCGGCGATCACGTCGACGCTCAGGGCGCGGTGGAACACGTACTGCCCCGCGAACTCGCGCTCGTGCTCGGCCGGGTCGAAGGCCGGGACCGGGTCTATGACGTGGAGTTCCGTCTCGGGTCCGAGGTGCTCGATGATCTGGCGGGTGTTCTCGCCACGAAGCGCGCCGATCTCCACCAGGCGCCGAACGCCGCCGGCCTCGAGAACTGGGGCGAGCACGTCTTTCCAGAACGGGAACATCGGGAAGCGCTGATCCTCGGGGAGGGGTCCGGAACGGGCGGACCCTAGCGCGCCGCCAACTGGGCGATCGGGCGACCGGGGCCGCTCGACCGATGAAGGCGGTCCACGTGATCCGCTGTGCTAACGAAGTGCGGTGACCGACGCCGCCACCCCTCTGGTCGACGTGGCCCAACCGGCGGAGACCCCTCCGTCCGGCGAGCAGACGGAGCGGTCGTCCCGGTGGGCGGCCTGGGTCTTCGGCGCCTACGTCGCGGCCGGGCTCCCGCTGCTCGTCCTCGGTCTGGGCAAGTTCTGGTGGTTCTTCCGCGACGACTGGTTCTTCATCACCGACCGTGACATCAGCTACCACGGGCTCATCGACGATCACAACGGGCACTGGAGCACGGTGCCGGTGGTGGCGTTCCGGTTCCTCTGGTCGATCTTCGGGCTCCACACCTATGCCCCCTACAAGGCCAGCGTGGTGGCGCTCCACCTGGTGGTGGTGGTGTGCGTCCGAGCCGTGATGCGCCGCTACGGGGTCGGCCCCTGGCTCGCAACCGTCCTCGCCGGGGTGCTGGTCCTCTTCGGCGCCGGCCGCGAAGACATCCTTTGGGCCTTCCAGATCGGGTTCACCGGCTCCATCGCTCTGATGTACGTCCAATGGGTGATCGCCGACCGCGACCAGGCTCCGATCGATCGACGCGATCTGCTGGGCGTGGTCTGCGGGATCCTCGCGGTGGCATCCTCGAGCCCGTCGATCCCGATCGTCGCCGCCCTCTCGGTGACGCTCCTCATCCGGCGCGGCTGGCGTGCCTCTGTGCTGCACGCCGCGCCGCCCACGGCCGCCTACCTCCTGTGGTCGCTGCTGGCCAGTCCCGATCGCTCCTCGCCATGGGGATCTCCGCCGGTGAGCGCACTGTTCGAGTGGGTCGAGAACGGCCTGGTGTCCACCGTCGACGACCTGACGGGCCACCGCTGGGCCACCGTCATCCTGGCGCTCGGCGTGGCCGCCGGGACGGTGCTGGCGGTGGCCAGACCGGCCCGTCCCCTGCCCGACGACGGCCCGGCACCCGCCTCCGACCACCGCCTGGTCGGGTTCGCCTTCGCCGCGCGCCGACGACTCCGTCCGGTCATCGGCCCGATCGCACTGTTCGGCGCCACCGTCCTGTTCATCCTGCTCGCGGCGCAGCGGGCCTGGATCTTCGGACCCGCGGCCGCCAGCGCCAGCCGCTACATCTACGCCTACGCGGCGTTCTCCATGCCGCTGGTGGCCATGGCGATCCAGGAGCTCGCCCGTCGGTGGCGGCCGCTCGCACCGCTGCTCGCGCTGCTGCTGATCATCGGTGTGCCCTACAACATCGAACGGTTCCGCGACCCGGTCTTCGGACCCGCCCACCACGCCCACCAACGAGATCTCCTCCTCAACGTCGTCCGCTCCCCGGCCATGGCCCACGCCCCCGACGACGTCAGGCCCGACCCCGACGGCTTCAACTCGCCGGGCCTCACCGTGGGCTTCTTCCGGTGGGCCGAGGCCCACGGCAAGCTCCCAGAGATCACCACGCCGATCCCATCGGTGATCGAGGCCGAGCTCACCATCCGACTCGGACTCGACCAGGACCAGGTCACCGAGATCTCACCCTGTGAGCCCACCACGCTCACAGAGTTCGAGCCAGAGGTGGGCACGAGCTTCTACCT
>JAAZBK010000209.1 GCA_012513855.1 Acidimicrobiales bacterium | reverse complement strand
GCCTTGGCTTCCTTGACGTCGGGGAACGAGAGGAACGTGTCGACGATCCCTCCCGCCCGAGCGGCATCGAAAGCAGCGTTCCCAGAAGCATCGGTCATGAAGACCGACCGTACTAGAACACGTTCTAGTAACCAGCAAGGCGGCAGTTCGGGGGCGAAAGCCCGGGGGTCGCAGGGGGCGGAGCCCCCCGACCAGGAACGCCGGCTCCGCCGGTGTTCCTGCGAAGGCGCCGGGCGTCAGCCCGTCAAGAAGGAAAACTCGAGCGAGTGGAGTGAGCGCAACGAACGAACGCTGCTCGAAGGGTCACAACCCTTCGAAGGCCTGGTCGAGCAGCTGGGTCTGTTCCTGGACGTGGATGGCGTGGCTGCCGGTGGCGGGGCTGCCCGATCCGGCGCGGGACACCTGGCGGAACTTCACCGACTCGGGGATGAGCGGCCACAACCGTTCCGACACGAACGAGCGCGGTCCCATGTTGTCGGGCTCCTCCTGGAGCCAGATGGCCTCGCTCGCGTTGGGGTACTGGGCCAGCAGGCTGGAGACCTGTGCGTACGGGAAGGGGTAGAGCTGCTCGATCCGGATGACGGCGGCCGGGTGGCTCCGCTCGTCGCGACGGGCGATGGCGTCATAGGCGACCTTGCCTGAGCAGAAGATCAGCCGCTGGACGGTGTTGCGGTCGACCACAGCGGCGTCGTCGATCAGCTCCTGGAAGGAGCCGGTGGCGAGGTCGGTGATGGGCGACCGGGCCTGCTTGGCCCGCAGCAGGGACTTGGGCGTCATCACCACGAGTGGCTTGCGGACCGAGCGGTGCATCTGACGTCGGAGCAGGTGGAAGTACTGGGCCGAGGTTGTGGCGTTGGCCACCTGGATGTTGTCCTCGGCGCAGAGGGTGAGGAACCGCTCGACCCGGCCCGAGGAGTGCTCGGGGCCCTGACCTTCGAGGCCGTGGGGCAGGAGGAGGACGAGACCCGAGGTCTGGCCCCACTTGTCCTCGGCGGCCACGAGGTACTGGTCGATCACGATCATGGCGCCGTTGACGAAGTCGCCGAACTGCGCCTCCCAGCAGACCAGTGCGTCCTTGGCGACCACGGAGTAGCCGTACTCGAAGCCCATGGCCGCGTACTCGCTGAGGAGCGAGTCGTAGATCCAGAACTTGCCCTGATCGGGGCCCAGGTGGGCCAGGGGTGCGTACTCGTTGCCCGTGGTGTAGTCGGACAGGACCGCGTGGCGCTGGGAGAACGTGCCGCGCCGCGAGTCCTGACCCGCGAAGCGGATGTTCTTGCCCTCCAGGAGGAGGGTTCCCATGGCGAGGGCCTCGGCGGTGGCCCAGTCGACCTCGCCGTCGTTCACCATCTTGGTGCGGGTCTCGAACTGCTTGGCGAGCTTGGGGTGCACCTCGAAGCCCTCGGGCACGCTCGACAGGACGCCGTAGACGCGATCGAGGGTCTCCTTCGGCACGCCGGTGTCGACGTGGGGCAGCACGCCCACCGCCGGTGGCACCGGCTTGGCGAACACCTCCGAGGTGGGCTTGGAGTCACGGGTCTCGGTGAGGGCTTCCTGGAGACGGGCGCTGAAGTCGTCGAGGGCCTGCTCGGCCTCCTCGAGCGAGATGTCGCCGCGCTTGACGAGCGCTTCGGTGTAGAGCTTGCGCACCGACCGGCGAGCATCGATCCGCTTGTACATGAGCGGCTGGGTGTAGCTCGGGTCGTCGCCTTCGTTGTGGCCGTGGCGGCGGTAGCAGACCATGTCGATCACGACGTCCTTGTGGAACGCCTGGCGGAACTCGTAGGCGAGCCGGGCCACCCGGACGCACGCCTCGGGGTCGTCGCCGTTCACGTGGAAGATCGGGGCTTCGATCATCTTGGCCACGTCGGTGCAGTACTCCGAGGACCGTGCGGAGTCGGGCGAGGTGGTGAACCCGAGTTGGTTGTTGATGATGAGGTGGACGGTGCCGCCGACGCGGTAGCCCTTGATGGTGGAGCAGTTGAGGGTCTCGGCCACCACGCCCTGCCCGGCGAAGGCGGCATCGCCGTGGATCAGGATCGGCAGGACCGAGAACGCTTCGGGGTCGTTGATGCGGTCCTGCATGGCGCGGACCATTCCCTCGACAACCGGGTCCACCGTCTCGAGGTGGCTCGGGTTGGCGGCCAGCTCGATGGGGATGGTGGCGCCGCTGCGGCCGGTGAAGGTGCCGGTCTGGCCGAGGTGGTACTTCACGTCGCCCGAGCCCTGGGTGGACTCGGGGTCGACGAAGCCCTCGAACTCGCGGAAGAGCTGGTCGTACCGCTTGCCCACGATGTTGGTGAGGACGTTGAGCCGCCCGCGGTGGGCCATGCCGACCACCGCGCCGTCGAGGCCGTCGTCGGCTGCGGCGCCCAAGACGGCGTCGAGGATCGGGATGGCCGATTCGGCGCCCTCGATGCCGAAGCGCTTCTGGCCGACGTACTTGGTGGCGAGGAACTTCTCGAACGCCTCGGCTGCGTTGAGGCGGCCGAGGATGTGGCGCTGCTCGTCGGTGTCGATCTTGTCGCTCACGCCCTCGACGTGCTGCTGGATCCAGCGCTTCTGCTCCGGATCGGAGATGTGCATGTACTCGATGCCGATGGTCCGGCAGTAGGCGTCGCGCAGAACGTGGAGGAGGTCGCCCAGCTTCATGCGATCGCCCGACGCGACGTTGCCGGCGAGGAACTCCCGTTCCAGATCCCAGATGGTGAGCCCGTAGGTGGCCGGGTCGAGCTCGCTGTGCATCACCGGCTCCTTCCAGGCCAGTGGATCGAGATCGGCGATGAGGTGGCCACGCACGCGGTGCTGGTTGATCAGCGTCTGCACGTGCATCTGCTTCTCGAGGCGCGCCTGCTCCTTGTCGACTGGGTTGTCGTCGGTGAGCCACCGCACGGCCTCGTAGGGAACACCCAGGGAGCGGAACGCCTTGCCGTAGAAGTCGTCCTCGCCCATCAGCAGTTCCTGGATGCGCTTGAGGAACAGACCGGACTCCGCGCCCTGGATGATGCGGTGGTCGTAGGTGGAGGTGACGGTCATCACCTTCGACACGCCGAGCTCGGCGAGCGCCTTCTCGTCTGCCCCTCCGAAGGTGGCCGGGTAGTCGAGGCGGCCGACGCCGACGATGACGCCCTGGCCGGGCATCAGGCGCGGGACGGACTGGACGGTGCCGATGGTGCCGGGGTTGGTGAGGGTGATGCTGGCCCCGGCGAAGTCGTCGGGGGTGAGCTTGTTGGAGCGCACCTTGCGGATGAGGTCCTCGTACGCGCCCCAGAAGCCACGGAAGTCGAGGGTGTCGGCGTCGCGGATCACCGGCACCAGGAGGGTCCGCGATCCGTCGGACTTCTCGATGTCGACCGCGAGTCCGAGCCCTACCCGCTCGTTGCGGACCACGCGCGGCTTGCCGTCGGGACCCTCCAGGTAGGAGGCGTTCATGGCCGGGATGCTGTCGGCCGCAGCCCTGACGATGGCGTAGCCGATGAGGTGGGTGAAGCTGATCTTGCCGCCCCGGGTGCGGCCCAGGTAGCCGTTGATCACCTTGCGGTTGATCTCCAGGAGCTTGGCCGGGACCTCACGGAACGACGTGGCGGTGGGGACCGCGAGGCTGTTCTCCATGTTGGTCACGATGCGGGCGGCCGCTCCGCGAAGGGGTTCGCCCGGCACCTCGACCGTGCCGTCGGCGGCGATGCCGGTGGACGGCTCCTTGGCCTTGGCCTTCGCCGGGGCCGCAGGAGCGGCTGGGCTCGACGTGGGGGCAGCGGTTGCGCCCACCGCCGGCACCTGGGTGGTGTCGCCCACCCGCCCGGTGGCCGGCAGCGCCTTGTCGGGCGCGCTGGCGACCACGTCGCTGTCTCGCTGGTAGTCGGCGAAGAAGTCCTGCCAACTCTCGCTCACGGACCCGGGGTCGGTGAGGAACTGCTCGTACATCTCGTCGACGAGCCAGGCGTTGGGTCCAAGAGCTTTGGTGGAGCTGGGGTTTTCGGGCATCACCCGTGATCCTACCGACCTGAAACTCAACCGAAATCGTCCGCAGGCCAGCCTTCGCCCGTGACCGTCAGAGTCGACGGGCCAGACGCTTGGCGGCGCGCTCGGCCGCCAACTCGGCCGCGTGATCGTGGAGCGCGGCGTCGAGGTGGTTGTCTCGTGCGACGAGGTCCAGGAACGACTGATCGACGGGCTCGGAGACGGTCGTGTTGGTGCGGACGGGCTTCCCGACCTTCCAGCCGAAGGTGTCGGTCAGGTCCTCGAGGAACCCCGCGTAGTCGGACTGCACCCCCACCACCGCCATCGACTCCAGCGCCGCCTTTGCTCGCTCCAGGTGGAGCTCGGTGCACGGCAGGAAGGTCAAGATGCCGGCGGTGTTCTCCTCGGCGGTCATGCCCAGGGTCTTGACCATCTGGTTGTGGAGGTTGCCGAAGAGGTTCTGCGGCACGGAGTACGCCTCGAGCATGGACATCCCCTGGTACCGGTCGTCCACCAGGCGCTGATAGCGGAGGTGGGACAGCGTTCGGGCCACGGGCTCGCGCAACAACGTGAACGTGGTGAGAGGTACGCCCAGGAGGTCGGTGATGCAGAAGGGGAAGTGACCGACGATCAGCTCGATCTGGTCGCCGCGATCCTCGAACACCGACCGCAGGCGCTCCACGTCGCTGTAGGCGTAAGGATCGTCGGCATCCTCGGGCAGGGGGTATATGGCGTCGGCACCGAACTCGTTGTCGAGCGCGTGGCGGACCGACGTCCCTGCCGCCTTCTGGATGTGGCAGAAGAAGAATCTCTCACGGTTCACGGTCACAGGAGTCGAAGGTAGCTGGGGGATCGGCGCCCCGACGCCCCCCACCGCCGGTCCGAGGGTCCGTTCGAGCGCTTCGCGGTCCTAGGCTGACCCGTCGGCCCCATCGCCATCGGGCACCGATCCGGCCCCACGACACCCAGGAGGTCCCGCGTCCATGAGCGCGCAGTACATCTACACGATGCACAAGCTGAGCCGGTTCTACCCGCCCGATCGCGAGGTGCTCAAGGACATCAACCTGTCGTTCTACCCGGGCGCCAAGATCGGTGTGCTCGGCGCCAACGGCGCCGGCAAGTCCTCGCTCCTCAACATCATGGCGGGCAAGGACGACGGCTTCACCGGCGAGGCCCGCCTCTCCCCCGGCTTCAGCGTGGGGATGCTCGAACAGGAGCCGCACCTCGACGAGTCCAAGGATGTGAGGGGCAACGTCATGGACGGGGTGGCCGAGGTGGCCGGTCTCCTCGAGGCCTACGACGCTTGTCTCGCCAAGTACGCCGATCCCGATGCCGACTACGAGAAGATCGGCGAGGAGCAGGCGCGCCTGGAGGCCGAGATCGCGGCCAAGGGTGCCAACGACCTCGACCGCAAGATCGAGATCGCCATGGACGCGCTGCGCCTCCCGCCCGGGGACGCCGACGTCTCCAAGCTCTCCGGCGGCGAGAAGCGGCGGGTGGCGCTGTGTCGCCTGCTCCTCTCGGCTCCCGACCTCCTGCTCCTCGACGAGCCCACCAACCACCTCGACGCCGAGTCGGTGGCCTGGCTGGAGCGGTTCCTGCGCGACTACGCGGGAACCATCGTGGCCATCACCCACGACCGCTACTTCCTCGACAACGTTGCCGGTTGGATCCTCGAACTGGACCGCGGCCGCGGCTACCCGTTCGAGGGCAACTACTCGGCCTGGCTGGAGCAGAAGTCGGCTCGCCTCGCCCAGGAGGAGAAGCAGGAGTCGTCCCGTCAGCGCACCCTCAAGCACGAGTTGGAGTGGGTGCGCATGGCTCCGAAGGCTCGCCAGGCCAAGGGCAAGGCCAGACTCGCCGCCTACGACAAGCTGCTCGAGGAGTCGAAGGCAGCCGAAGGTAGGGCCAACGAGCTGCAGATCCAGATCCCGGCCGGCGACCGACTCGGCGACCAGGTCATCGAGGTGAACGGCCTCTCCAAGGGCTTCGGCGACAAGCTCCTGATCGAGGATCTCTCGTTCTCGCTGCCGAAGGCCGGGATCGTGGGGATCATCGGTCCCAACGGCGCCGGCAAGACCACCCTGTTCAAGATGCTGACCGGCCAGGAGCAGCCCGACTCCGGCACGATCACCGTCGGCTCCACGGTCCAGCTCGCCTACGTCGACCAGAGCCGCGACAGCCTCGACGACTCGAAGACCCTCTACGAGGAGATCACCGGAGGTCGCGACGACCTGGTGGTGGGCGGACGCGAGATCCACGGTCGTGCCTACGTGGCCTCGTTCAACTTCACCGGCTCCGACCAGCAGAAGCCGGTGGGCGTGCTCTCGGGCGGCGAGCGCAACCGGGTGCACCTGGCCAAGCTGTTGAAGGAGGGTGGCAACGTGCTGCTCCTCGACGAGCCAACCAACGACCTCGACGTCGACACATTGCGAGCGTTGGAGGACGCCCTGGAGGCCTACGCCGGTTGTGCGGTGGTCATCTCCCACGACCGCTGGTTCCTGGACCGCATCGCCACCCACATGCTCGCGTTCGAGGGCGACAGCCAGGTGCGCTGGTTCGAGGGCAACTTCAGCGAGTACGAGGCCTTCCGCAAGAAGGAGCTGGGCGCCGAGGCCGACCAGCCCCACCGCATCAAGTACAAGCCGCTCGCCCGCTGATCCATGGGTGATCTCGCCTTCGACGCCGTCTTCCTCGACGCGGGTGGCGTCCTGGTGTCGCCACTGCCCCACCGCGTCACCGCCGCCCTGGCATCCCTCGGGGTCGACGTCGACCCCGAGGGGCTCCTCCACGCGCACTACCGCGGCATGCACGCGGTGGACCTGGCGCGGTCGGACCCGGAGTACTTCGGCGACTACTACGGCGGTTACCTGTCGCACTTCGGCTACGACCCGGTGGAGCACGCCGATCTCGTGGTGGCGGCCACCGCGGCGCTCGACGCCGAATGGGCGGCGGGCGAACTGTGGGTGCACCCGGTCCCCGGCGCAGCCGAGGGCCTGGCGCTCCTGGCGGAGACAGGTGTCCCGCTGGTGGTGGTGTCGAACGCCGACGGCACCGTCGAACGGCTCCTCGGCGCCAGCGGTCTGGTGCAGGTGGGTCCCGGGCCTGGCGTCGAGCTGAAGGCGATCATCGACTCCGGTGCCGTGGGGGTGGCCAAGCCCGACCCCCGCATCTTCGAGATAGCGCTCGACGTCGTTCAGGTCCCCCCGGACCGGGTGCTGCACATCGGCGACGCCTTCTCCTACGACGTCGGCGGTGCACGGGCGGCGGGCATCCACCCCGCTCTGGTAGACCCCCTCGACCTCAGGCCCGACCTCGACTGCCATCGGATCGACTCGCTCGCTCAGGTCGGATCGCTGCTGCGCGGCTGACGCTCCGCCGGGCGGGCTGCGGAGCGACAGCGACCGCTCACTCCAGGCGGATCGCCACCTCGTTGGCGAGCAACCGTCCCGCGGGGGTCAACACCACGCGGTCGTCGGCGGTGCGCTCGACCAGACCTTCGAGCGACGACACCGTCTCGTCGGCCACCTCCGACGCCGGTACTCCGCTGCGCGTTCGGATGGCCAGCTGGAGTCCCTCGACGCGGCGCTCCGTGGTATCGAGCACCTCGGACCCGGACTCGGGGGAGCGTCCCTCCTCGATCGCAGCGATGAAGCGCTCGGGTGTTCGGTGGTTCCAGTACCGGCGCCCGTCGACGTGGCCGTGAGCCGCGCACCCGATCGCGAGGTACTCGCCCTCGGTCCAGTACAGGAGGTTGTGACGGCACTCGTGGCCGGGCTTGGACCAGTTCGAGATCTCGTACCAGTCGTAGCCCGCGGCGCCGAGGCGATCGGTGGCCAGTTGGTAGGCATCGGCCTGGGTGTCGTCGTCGGGGTGGCGGCTCGGGTCCGCGGCCAGCGGTGTACCGGCCTCGACGGTGAGCGCGTAGGCACTGACGTGGTGGGGGTCGAGCGCGATCGTGGCAGCGAGCGTGGCGTCCCACTGATCGATGGTCTCGCCAGCCGCGCCGTAGACGAGGTCGAGGTTGAACGACAGTCCGGCCGACCGGGCGGCGTCGACGGCGACCTCGACGTTGGCCGGATCGTGCTCGCGCCCCAGGGCGGCGAGGACCTCCGGAACCATCGACTGCACCCCGATCGACAGGCGCGTCACCCCTCCCGCGGCGTAGGTGCGGGCGAGGTCAGCGGTGAGGTCGTCGGGGTTGCACTCGATCGTGATCTCGGCACCGTCGGCCAGGGGCAGCTCGCGGATCACCGCAAGCAGGAGATCGGGGTCGACCAGGGTGGGGGTGCCGCCACCCACGAAGACGCTGGTGGCTGCGGGCATCCCCCGCTGGGAGCTGCGCACGGCCCGCACCTGGGCGATGCACGCCTCCAGGTACCGCTGCTCCAGGTGGTGACGGTCGGTCCACGTGGCGAAGGCGCAGTAGTCGCACCGGTGCCGGCAGAAGGGCACGTGTATGTATGCGCCGAAGGCCACCAGTCGACTGTAGGTGGAGGTCCTGTCGGTTCCACAGGCCCGGATGCGTTGGCGATGTCCCCCGCAGCATCGGTCGGTGGCGATATGGTGCCCGGGCAGAGCCCTCGGGTCCCCACCGACCACCGTTCGTGACCGCTTCCCATCACCTGAGCATCGGGCGGCCACTTATCGTGACTCTTCGCTCTCCGTGAGGTATCGTGGATCTCAGCGCGCTGCGTAGTGGCGCACCTCGCCCCTTGTAGGAGCCCCAATGTCGACCGAGTCCGACCTCGATCCCGCAGCCGCCGACTACGCCCGCTTGGTGGGCGAGCGACTCCGGGCGATCCGGCGACAGAAGCGGTTGTCGCTCCAAGATGCCGAGGAGCTGTCGAACCAGGAGTTCAAGGCCTCGGTCCTCGGGGCCTACGAGCGGGGCGAGCGTGCCATCTCCGTACCGCGCCTCCACCGGCTGGCCCGGGTGTACCAGGTCCCGGCCGACCAGTTGCTGCCGCGCGACGAGGACGACCCCCGAGCCGATTCGTCGTCGTACCTCGACCTCACCACCCCCACCCCGGCGCCTCCGCGCAAGGTGGTGCTCGACCTCAGCCGCCTCGAGGAGATCGGTGGCCCGACCGGGGAGATGCTCCGCCGCTACGTGGCGATGATCCAGCTGCAGCGCCAGGACTTCAACGGGCGGGTGCTCACCATCCGCCGCGACGACCTCCGCGCCATCGCATGCATCCTCGACACCCCCACCGACCGGGCCGGCGAGCGTCTCGAGCAGATCGGCATCCTTGTGCGGGGTGCTCCCACCCTCACCAACAACCACTGATCCCGGCCGACCGGGTTCAGCCCCCCTCGGCCGGCCGAACCAGCGCCGACCGCAACGCGGTGAGCACGGCGCCTGCCGCGATGGCGGCCGTCTCGGCCCGCAGCACCCCG
>JAAZBK010000208.1 GCA_012513855.1 Acidimicrobiales bacterium | reverse complement strand
GCATCCCCCAGAGCGACGACTTCCAGTCGAAGCTCACGCTCATGTCGGAGTCGCTGCGCAACGACGGCCGCATCTGGGCTCCCAAGGACCCCAACGACAACCGGCCCGCCGACCAGATCCCCGAGGCAGACCGCGACTACTACCTGGAGCGGCGCTACCCGAGCTTCGGCAACCTGGCGCCGCGCGACGTCGCCAGCCGCGCTGCCCTCGTCGAGGTGAAGGCCGGCAAGGGCGTCGGTCCGCTGAAGAACGGCGTCTACCTCGACTTCTCCGACGCCATCGGGCGTCTCGGCGAGAAGGTCATCGAGGAGCGCTACGGCAACCTGTTCGAGATGTACGAGCGCATCACCGACGAGTCGCCGTACAAGCTCCCCATGCGCATCTACCCGGCGCCGCACTACACCATGGGCGGCCTCTGGGTCGACTACGAGCTGATGACCACCGTCCCCGGGCTCTACTGCACCGGCGAGGCCAACTTCTCCGACCACGGCGCCAACCGCCTCGGTGCCTCGGCGCTCATGCAGGGCCTGGCCGACGGCTACTTCGTGCTGCCCAACACCATCAGCAACTATCTGGCTCCCCAGCTCGGCCAGAGCGTGGTCCCCACCGACCACCCCGAGTTCAAGGCCGCCGAGGCCGCCGCCAAGGACCGCTTCGGCCAGTACCTCTCCATCGGAGGCACCCGCTCGCCCGACTCCTTCCACATGGAGCTGGGCAAGATCATGCTGGAGAACTGCGGCATGGAGCGCACCAAGGAGAGCCTGGGAACGGCGCTGCGGGAGATCCCGGCGCTGCACGACGAGTTCCGCAAGGACCTCCGGGTCACCGGCAGCGGCGAGTCCACCAACCAGACCCTCGAGAAGGCCGGTCGCATCGACGACTTCTTCGAACTGGCCCAGGTGATGTGCCTCGACGCCCTCACCCGCGAGGAGTCGTGCGGCGGCCACTTCCGGGCCGAACACCAGACCGACGAGGGCGAGGCCGAGCGCGACGACGAGAACTTCGCCCACGTCGCCGCCTGGGAGTGGACCGGCGACGCCGCCAACCCCACCCGCCACACCGAATCCCTCACCTTCGACAACGTCCACCTCGCCGTCCGGAGCTACAAGTGAGCAAAGAGATCAACCTCACCCTCAAGGTCTGGCGCCAGGACGGCCCGGACGCCGCAGGTCACTTCGACGAGATCCCCGCCGCGGGGATCAACGACGAGATGTCGTTCCTGGAGATGCTCGACCTCGTCAACGAGCGACTCATCAACGACGGCAAGGAAGCCATCGTCTTCGACCACGACTGCCGTGAGGGCATCTGCGGCACCTGCTCGCTGATGATCAACGGCCAGGCCCACGGCCCCCAGAAGGGCACGGCCACCTGCCAGCTCCACATGCGCAAGTTCCAGGACGGCCAGGAGGTCGTGATCGAGCCCTGGCGCGCCGCGGCCTTCCCGGTGGTCAAGGACCTCATGGTCGACCGTTCGGCCCTCGACCGCATCGTCGAGTCCGGCGGCTTCATCACCGCTGAGACCGGCGGCGCCTCCGACGCCAACCTCACGCCGATCCCCAAGCCGGTGGCCGACGCCGCCATGGACGCGGCAGCCTGCATCGGCTGCGGCGCCTGCGTGGCGGCCTGCCCCAACTCGGCCGGTCAGCTCTTCACGGCCGCCAAGGTCGCTCACCTCAACCTGTTGCCCCAGGGCCAGGCCGAGCGCTTCAGCCGGGTCGAGGCCATGGTCGACACCATGGAGGAGTTCTTCGGCTCCTGCACCAACCACGGCGAGTGCCAGGAGGCGTGCCCGAAGGAGATCTCGATCGACTTCATCGCGCTGATGAACAAGGACTACCTCAAGGCCAAGTTCAAGAACCGCAAGATGCTCTCGCGCTAGCCGTCGGCACCTTCCAGCGCACCGGCCTGCGAAGGTGAGCCGGGCTCACGGGCAGCGCCGACCAGCGTCCACATCAGACAGACCCCGACCACGGCGGTGAGGGCTGCGAGGCCGTAGGTGAAGGCCTCCGGCCACGGACTCCACCTGACCATCGACACCAGCCGGCGCCGCAACGCCGCGTCGGGTTCGGCCCACCACGTCGTCACCGCCGACCTCATGCCGATGACGTGGAGGATGCCCGCCGTGGCCAGCAGCATCGGGGCCGCCCAGCGTCCGGCCAAGCGAGCAGCGCCTGCGCCTGCCACCACCGCCATCGGCACGATGGCGACGAACAGGTAGCGCCCGTGGACGAAGGGCGGAGATTCCTGGCCCTTGTAGAGGCTGAAGGCGCGCACCACGACGAACCCGACGATCAGCACGGCCGAGAGCAGGTAGACGACCGATTCGAGGCGTCGGGGGGTGCGCTCGGAGCGATCGTCCCGACCTCCCCACAGCGCGGCCCCGAAGAGCACCGCCAGGGTGAGCGCGGCGGTCGGCGCCACCGGGGTGCCCAGGCCCGCCTCGTAGTAGCCGAAGTTGCCCCAGAAGCGACCGTTGATGCGGGGGAAGAAGTCGAAGAGGTAGTCGAGCAGGTCTGGCTCGAACCCCGCCGGTCTCGCGGTGGGCGCGTGGACGCTGGGGAAGAGCTCGCCATGGCGGATGAGGTTCCGCGCCGGCCACGCTCCCCCGAGGACGGCGGCGATCGAGAGGCAGGTCGCACCGGCCCGGACGGTGGCCCGGCGGTGGTGCCCACGCCACCATTGGACGCCGTAGGCAGCCAGCACCCAGGGCAGGAGGACGACGGCGTTGGCCTTGGTGGCCATGGCCAGTCCCGACGCCACGCCCACGAGCACGGCCGTACGGCCACCGGCGGAGCCCCGGAGGACCGACGCGACCCCCACCGCGGCAACCGCGCTGAACAACACCGTCATGTTGTCGTTGTTGATCACCCCGCCGATGTAGGCGAGCTGCGGAACCGCCAGGGGAACCAGCGATGCGGTGGTGGACGCGGCCTGGCCGGCCCCCAACCGGCGGGCCGCCGCCCACGCCAGCAACGGGAGCGGGGTCACGAGCATCACGTTGACCCATCGCAGCAGGTGGAACTCCCGATCGACCGGCCCGGCCGACCCGGTCAGACCCCGCTCCGCGGCGAGGGTCCCGCTCATGAACCAGTAGTAGGTGGGCGGGTGCTGCGGCATCTGGTTCGGGTAGTCGGCCCGGTTCCCGAACTCGGGCATCTGGTCCAGGCGCGACCGCTCACGGCGCGGCGGGACGTCGTCGGGCGTCAGGTAGCGGAACAGCCCGGGGATGTAGAGGTATCCGACCGACATCACGCCCTGGTCGATCATCAGCCCGTCGAAGTCGGGGTACCGACCGCCGCGCGCGAGGTGGTCGATGAGGTCGAAGTGGGTCGTCTCGTCGGGAGCCCTGGTCACGGGCGTGACGGTCGACCACGAGCCCGCCAGCAGACCGAACAGGATCATCGCCAGCCAGACCGCACGTGGAACGCCGCCGAGACGAGAGCGCAGCCGACTCCACCGTTCACCCCCCGGAGCCGCCACGGAATTCACCGGGCCAACCTATACGGGGTGCGGTGCGCGCCAGGGCCAGCGCCGCGGCCTTGTGCGATGTTGCACAAGGATCGACGCGCGTAGTAGCGAAGAGCAGTTCTCAGGCGCTCATTCGCGCGCTTCCTGAGGCTCTGTCACGCCCGCTTCACCTGATCAAGGATCCACGGTGCACCTGCTCGCAGCCGAAGGCGGTTACCAAGCCTTCAACCTCGGAGGAACCGACAAGGCCCTCCTGTTCGTCTCCCTTGCAGTGGCCATCGCCGCCCTCGGCGTGGGCTACGTGCTCATGCAGGGGGTGTTGAAGGCCGACGACGGCACTCCAGAGATGAAGGAGATCGCCGAAGCGGTGCAGGTGGGCGCCATGGCCTACATCACGAGGCAGTTCCGCACCATCGGCATGATCGTGATCCCGCTGGCCATCGTGGTCTTCCTGACCTCGGCCGAGATCGCCAAGCCGGGTGGAGACATCGCCCTCGGGTTCTTCCAGTCCGGCCTGTTCCGGACCGTGGCGTTCATCCTCGGCGGTGCCGCCTCGGGGGCCATCGGCTTCCTCGGCATGTGGCTCGCCACCCGCGGCAACATCCGCACCACCGCCGCCGCGACCAGGAGCGACTTCCCCAGTGCCCTCCAGGTGGCCATCCGCACCGGTGGAGCGGTCGGCCTCGCCACCGCCGGCCTGGGACTGCTCGGCGCCACCATCATCATCCTGGTCTTCCAGAACACCAGCTCCGCCATCCTGGTGGGCTTCGGCTTCGGCGGCTCGCTGCTCGCCCTGTTCCTCCGCGTCGGTGGCGGCATCTTCACCAAGGCCGCCGACGTGGGCGCCGACCTGGTGGGCAAGGTCGAAGCCGGAATCCCCGAGGACGATCCCCGCAACCCCGCCACCATCGCCGACAACGTGGGCGACAACGTGGGCGACTGCGCCGGCATGGCCTCCGACCTGTTCGAGAGCTTCGGCGTCACCCTCGTGGCTTCGATCATCCTCGGCGTCTCGGCCATGAGCGCCATCGGCGTCGGCCCCGACCAGGCAGCCCG
>JAAZBK010000207.1 GCA_012513855.1 Acidimicrobiales bacterium | reverse complement strand
CGATGGCGACGCAGATCGCATCGTGGTCGGCTGCAGCCCTGGCCATCTCGGTGACCGGATCGCCGTGGCGGACCTCGAACTGCCACGGGACATCGGTACCGGCCAGAGCCACTTCGCAGTCCAGGTGACACCGATCGGTGACCTCGTCGTCGGCGACGGCGAGCGCCCCGGCGCCACTGACGGGGGCCGTGGTCACGAGGGGGTGAGCACGGACGACGTGGACGGCGACGATGCGGTTGCCGGTCAAGGAGGCCAGTCGAGCTGCGGCGGCGAGCGCCGCCAGGGACCCAGCGGATCCGTCGAGGCCCACCACGACGGTTAGCGCCTCCATGACCTCACGCCGGCGTCCTCACGGGTCGCGCAGCCGCCAAAGCCCCAGCTCGGGCCCGGCGTTGACCGCGCGGGTCAACGGGCCGCGCCATCCACGTCGATAGGGACCGTCTCGTTGTCGGTGAGCTCGTCGACGGCCGCTTCTCCCCCGGCCATCTCTGCCACGGTGATCTCGGCGCCTTCGAGGGTGGAGCCGATGTGAGCCGTGTCCTTCAGCGGCAACTCGGGAACGACGATCGCGATCGCGACGCCGATCGCCAACAGCGGCACCGTACACAGGAAGATCGCCGTGATCGAATCGGCCATGGCCTGAGTCACGGGCAGCAGGATGTCCGGCGGGAGAGCCTGTATCTGTTCGGGGGTGCCCGTCAGCGCTTCGGGGCTCAGTCCGGCCGAACTGAGCGCACCCGGGGGTAGGAGCGCGGCGAGCTTGTCGTCGAGCAGGGTGGCGAAGAGCACCCCGAAGATCGAGACCCCGAAGGACCCGCCGAGGCTACGGAAGAAGTTCACCGAGGACGTGGCGACCCCCAGGTCCTTGAAGTCGGCGGCGTTCTGCACCGCGAGGACCAGGACCTGCATGACCATGCCGAGTCCCACGCCCACGACCAACATGTACAGGGAGCTGGCGACCCGCGTCGTGTCGGGCTCCATCGTCGACAACAGGTACATGCCGACCGCAGCGATGCCCATGCCCGCGATGGGCCATCTCCGGTAGTGACCGGTCTTGGCGATGACCCGCCCGGAGAGGATCGAGGTCGTCATGAGCCCGGCCATGAGCGGCAACAGGAGAAGGCCGGAGTTGGTGGCGGTGGCCCCGGTGGCCACCTGGAGAAACAACGGCAGGAACACGATCGCTCCGAACATCGCACCGCCGAGGAGGAACGACAGCGCGACCCCGCCGCTGAAGACGCGGCCGCGGAACAGCCGAAGCGGCAGGATCGGTTCTGGCGTGCGGATCTCCCACCACAGGAACACGGCGGTCAGCACCACGGACCCGACGAGGAGACCGACGATGACCGGCGAACCCCACGGGTACTCGCTGCCGCCCCACACCAGACCCAGCAGCAGCGTCGAGACGCCGGCCACGAGCAGCCCCGCTCCGACGAAGTCGATCTCGTGGTCCTGTCGGGCGAAGGGTAGGCGCAGCACGGAGCTCGTGATGACCAGGGCGGCGATCCCGATCGGTACGTTG
>JAAZBK010000206.1 GCA_012513855.1 Acidimicrobiales bacterium | reverse complement strand
TGGGCGTGTTCATCTACGTGGTGTGGGTGATCCCGCGAGAGTCCCAGACCGGCCTCGCCGGCGCTCTGGCCCTGGCGTGCCTCATGTTGCCGATCGTGATCCGGACCACCGAGGAGATGTTGCGCCTGGTTCCCGACGAGCTGAGGCAGGCGAGCATCGCCCTCGGGTCGCGGACCTGGCGCACCACCCTCACCGTGGTCCTGCCCGCGGCCCTGCCCGGCATCACCAGCGGCGCCATGCTGGCCGTGGCCCGCGCCGCCGGGGAGACCGCACCGATCATCCTGGTCACCGGCCTGACGTTCCACACCAACTGGAACCTGTTCGACGGCGACAACACCACCCTCGCCGCCCAGATCTTCCGCAACGCGTCCCAGCCCTACGACGCCGCTCAGGCCCGCGCCTACGGCGCGGCGTTCACCTTGATCATCTTGGTCTTCGCCCTCACGATCCTGGCCCGCCTGGTCTCCTCCCGATTCGCCACCAAGCGCTCATGACGAGCGAGGAAGGCACAGCTTCCATGCCCATCACCACTGCACGCCCACGGGTGGCGACGGAGATCTCGACCGTCCCGGTGACAGCCACCGAGGCGCCCGACGTGTTCGACGTGGAGGACCTGGCCGTCTACTACGGCGGCTTCCGGGCCGTCCGCGACGTGGCCCTCAAGATCCACGAGCACGAGATCACGGCGTTCATCGGCCCGTCGGGCTGTGGCAAGTCGACCGTCCTGCGGTGCTTCAACCGCATGAACGACGAGATCCCCGGCGCCCGGGTGGAGGGGCGGGTCAACTACCACGGCGTCGACGTGTACGGCCCGAGGGTGCAGCAGGTCGAGGTCCGTCGCCGGATCGGGATGGTGTTCCAGAAGCCGAACCCCTTCCCCAAGTCGATCTTCGACAACGTGGCCTACGGACCTCGCATCACGGGGATCCGGAACCGAGCGGAGCTCTCCGAGATCGTCGAGCGGGCGCTCACCCAGGCTGCCCTGTGGGACGAGGTGAAGGACCGGCTGGGCAAGTCGGCGCTCGGGCTGTCGGGCGGTCAGCAGCAGAGGCTGTGCATCGCCCGGGCGGTGGCCGTGAACCCCGAGGTGCTCCTGATGGACGAGCCGTGCTCGGCCCTGGACCCCATCGCCACCGCCCGCATCGAGGATCTGATGGAGGAGATCAAGGCCGACTACACGATCATCATCGTCACCCACAACATGCAGCAGGCCGCCAGGGTGAGCGACCGTTGCGCCTTCTTCACCACCGAGGTCAACGAGCAGAGCGACACCCGCACCGGCGTGCTGGTCGAGTACGACGCCACCGAGAAGGTGTTCTCCAACCCCGCCGACGAGCGCACCGAGAACTACATCACCGGCCGGTTCGGGTAGACGATGGCGGCCGTTCCCAGCTACCACCTCGACTCGCTGGTCACCCAGGAGATGCTCGGGCTCGATGGGTCCGACGCTGCCGAGGTCGCGATCCGTACCCTGGTGGCCGGCCGGTCCCTTGAACGCATCGCCGACCATGCCGGCATCATCGGGGCCCGGTTGCTCTTCCTCCTCACAGGCGACACCGAGCACCTGGTGAGCGAGGTCCGCTGATGCATCCGACAGAGGTCGATCCCATGGTTGAGATCCGTTCCACCTTCCACGCCGAGCTCGAGGGCATCCGCTCCGACGTGGTGCACCTCGCGGCGTTGGTGACCGAGAGGATCCCGTGTGGCACCGAGGTGCTCTTGAACCGCGACCTCTCCGAGGCCCAGAAGCTGATCGAGGCCGACGACGAGCTCGACGTGCTCGCCATCGAGCTGGAGGAGCGCTGCTACCAGACGCTGGTGCTCCAGGCGCCGATGGCGGGAGACATGCGCGCCATCATCAGCGCCATTCACCTCGTGTCGGAGCTGGAGCGGTCCGGCGACCTCATGGTCAACGTCGCCAAGGGGATGCGCCGCCTCTACAACGTCGAGATAGATCCCAAGCTGCGCGGCCTCATCTCCCGGATGGCCACCGAAGCCCAGAAGCTCATGGTGGTGGCGGTCGACT
>JAAZBK010000023.1 GCA_012513855.1 Acidimicrobiales bacterium | reverse complement strand
CGGCGGAGCAGCCCGGTGCGGTCCAACAGGTTGCGGGCATCGACCACCCGCGGTTCGGCCATGCTGCCGCGGACCTTGTCGAAGTCCATCCAGCGGAAGTCGTCCCACTCGGTGAGGATCACCAGCGCGTGGGCGCCCTCGGTGGCGGCGTAGGCGTCGTCGCTCACCTCGATGCCCTCGAGGCGGGCGTCGGTGGCGCCCTTGGCGGCCGGCACGGCGGGGTCGAAGGCCTGGACCCTGGCTCCGCGCTCGCGCAGGCGGCGGATCACGTTGAGCGCCGGGGAGTCGCGGAGGTCGTCGGTGCGGGCCTTGAAGGTGAGGCCCCACACGGCGACCGTGACCCCGTCGAGGGAACCGCCGACTGCGCGCTGGACCTTGTCGGCCACCCGCTCGAACTGGTCCTCGTTGACGCTGATGACGCCCTTGAGCAGGTCGAAGTCGTACCCGGCGTCTTCGGCTATGCGGACGAGGGCGTGCGAGTCCTTCGGGAAGCAGCTTCCGCCCCAGCCGGGCCCGGGCTTGAGGAAGGCGTCACCGATGCGCTTGTCGTAGCCCATCCCCAGCACCACGTCGTTGACGTCGGCACCGACCGCCTCGCACACCGCTGCGATGGCGTTGACGAAGCTGATCTTGGTGGCGAGGAAGGCGTTGGAGGCGTACTTGATGGTCTCGGCCGAGGCGGGATCGGTCACCTGCAGCGGAGCCGGCAGTCCGATGTACAGCCCTGCCACCCGGATGGCGGCGCTCTGGTCGTCGGCGCCGATGACCACGCGGTCGGGGTTGAGGAAGTCGTGCACCGCCGTGCCCTCCCGGAGGAACTCGGGGTTCGACACCACCGCCACGTCGCTGCGACCCAGGGCCTGCTCGACCACCCGGGTGGAACCCACCGGGACGGTGGACTTGTTGATGACCACCGCCTCGGCCTGGAGCAGCGGGCCGATCTCTGCTGCCGCGTCCTGGATGTAGCTGAGGTCGGCGGAGCCGTCCTCGCCTTGGGGCGTGGGTACGCAGAGGTAGACGAACTCGGCGTCGGCCACCGCCGCGGCGGCGCCGAGCACGAATCGGAGCTGACCGGAGTGGAGGCCCTCGTGGACCAGTTCCTCCAGCCCGGCCTCCAGGATGGGGATCTCGCCCCTGTTCAGCGCCTCGACCTTCTCCGGTACGACATCGGCGCAGACGACGTCGTGGCCGAGGTGGGACAGGCACGCGCCGGTGGTGAGACCGACGTACCCCGTCCCGATGATGGCAACGCTGCTTCCCACGGTCACTCCAGTTCGAACATCAGGTCCCGAAACCCTATCTGCTGGCGGCCCGGCACGATCCTGGGCCACTGGTCAGCCGCACGACTCTCCGGGCGGCGGATCTCCGGGTAGGTAGGCGGTGCCGACACCAGCCGGACCGGCGTCGTCGACCAACGGGATCGACACCGAGGTCTCGTCGTCGTCATCATCATCATCGTCGTCGCGGTCGGGCGTCGTCGTGGTCGTGGTCGTCGTGGTGGTCGTGGTCGTGGTCGTGGTGGGAACCGCGGAGGGGTCACGGGGCGTGGCGAGGATGCCCTCCATGTCGGGCCCGGTCACCACCGTGATCTGGCTCACGTCGGGGTCGACCACCAGCTGGGGGTCGCCGTCGATGTAGCGGGCGACCAGGTGCGCCTCGGCGTGGGCACCCTCGGGGTAGCGGACCTCGGTGATCCACACCCTCTCGGTCGACGACGGCGAGGCCACCTTGAAGCCGATCTCGTCGAAGCGGTCGGTGGTGTCGGACGCCTGGTCCTGGATGCCGGTGCCGTTGAGGACCCGGACCGTGACCGTGGAGGGGAGGATCTCGTCGGCATCCTGGGAACCGGTGCCACGGAACTGGGCGAGTACCGGTTCGGACTTGCTCTCCACCAACTCGAGCACCGCGGCACCGCCCCGCGTGACCTCGCGGACCGTGAGGCTCGACGTTCCGAGGCGGTCCGGGTCGAAGGTGCGGAACGCCCGACCGAGGGTGATCAGGTCGGCCGGGGTGGTGAACTCGTCGAGCACGATGTGCTGCACGCCGGTGTCGACCATCTGGGCCAGGACCACGGGGTTTCGCGCCCCCTGGGAGATCGCCCGGTGGATCACCCGCCGGACCAGGTCCTGCTGACGGCGCATCCGGCCGTAGTCGTCTCCGCCGTCGCTCCGCCAGCGGCCGTCCTCGTCCTTGTACTGGAACTTGCGGCTGCGGGCGTAGGACAGCGCTCCGTTGCGATCCAGGTTGGTGCAACCGGCGTTCTCCACCAGGAGGCCTGAGTTCCGGTCCCGTACCGGGGTCGGGAACCAGATGGGCACGCCGTCGATGATGTCGATCAGGCTCTTGAACCCGGCGAAGTTGACCTGCACGTAGTGCTGGATGCTGATGCCGAAGTTGTGCTTGATGGTGTCGACCAGGAGGCCGGCGTTGCCATCGCCGTAGGCGAGGGCCGCGTTGATGCGCGTCCGACCCGAACGACCGGGGATCTCCACCAGCAGGTCGCGCGGGAACGACAGGATCTTCACGTCGGTGTTCTCGGGATCGACGCGGGCGATCATGATCGAGTCGGAGTGGAGCGTCCCCTGGGTCTCACGGTCGCGGCCCTCGGTGACGGGATCGTCGTCGGGGAGGCCGTCGTCGCTGTCTACGCCCACGATCAGGAAGTTCTGGGGCTCTCCCGGGGGGAGCTCGTCGGCAGGGGTGAGGACCCCGCGCCCGAGGTCGGTGGTGCGCTGGATCTGGCTCACCGTGCGCTTGGCGTAGGCGAGGGCACCGGCCCCCACCAGGGCGCTGAGGATGGCCACGACGTTGACCCCGATGAACAGGCGTTGGGGCCAGGTCCGCCGGTTTCGGCGTCTTTGGTCGTGGTCGGACACGAGGGGTCACGCTACCAGCGCCCTCACAGCCCCCAGCAGTCACCCCGGCACCCGAGCGCTCCCGCTCCACGCTCGCGAACCGATCACGGCTACGCGGTACCGCGGTGCAGGTCAGGCCACCGGCAGTCCGAGGTCGCGGGCGATCACCAGGCGCTGGATCTCCGAGGTGCCCTCACCGATCTCGAGGATCTTGGCGTCGCGGTACTGGCGAGCCACCGGGGTCTCGTCCATGAACCCGTAGCCGCCGAAGATCTGGGTGGCTTCGCGGGTGGCCGTGACCGCAGCCTCCGTCGCGTACAGCTTCGCCACCGCGGCCTCGCGCTTGAACGGACGCCCCTGGTCCTTCAGCCAGGCGGCCTTGTAGGTGAGGGCCCGAGCCGTGTCGGCCATCACGGCCAGGTCGGCGCACTTGAAGGCCACGGCCTGGTAGGTGCCGATGGCCTTCCCGAACGCGTTGCGCTCCTGGGCGTACCGGACGCTCTCGTCGAGGCAGCACTGGATCACGCCCACCGCCAGGGCGGCGATGGCGACGCGTCCCTCGTCGAGGATCGACAAGAAGTTGGCGAAGCCCCTGCCCTGGGCGCCCAGCAGGTTCTCGGCCGGGACCCGGCAGTCCTGGAACGTCAGGCCATGGGTGTCCGACGCGTGCCAGCCCATCTTCCGGTACGGCGGCTGGACCTCGAACCCGGGCGTGCCGGCCGGCACCACGATGGCGCTGATCTCGGGACGGTCCGAGCCCGGGGAGTCGGTGCGAGCGGTGACCGTCACCACCGAGGTGATGTCGGAGCCCGAGTTGGTGATGAACGCCTTCTCGCCGTTGATAACCCACTCCCCCGCCGCCTCGTCGAGCAACGCCCGGGTACGGGTTCCACCTGCGTCGCTTCCGGCGTCGGGCTCGGTGAGGCCGAACCCGGCGAGGGCCCGACCCGAGCAGAGGTCGGGAAGCCACCGCTCCCGCTGCTCGTCGGTGCCGAACTGGAAGATCGGGTTGGCGCCCAGCCCGACCCCGGCCTCCAGGGTGATCGCCATCGACTGGTCGACCCGGCCCAGCTCCTCGATGGCCACGCAGAGCGAGATGAAGTCGCCGTCGGAGCCACCGAAGCGTTCCGGGAACGGGATGCCGAACAGGCCGAGGTCGCCCATGGCCCGCACCACGTCGACCGGGAAGTGGTGATCTCGGTCCCAGGCCTCGGCGTGGGGGGCGATCTCCCGTTCGGCGAAGTCGCGCACCACGGCGCGCAGCTGCTCGGTCTCCTCAGGCAACGTCAGGTCCATGCCGGCAGAGGCTACGTAGCGTCGGTGGGGCCGGCCACAAGCGGCGGTCGCACGGTCGCCGTCCGCTCCCAGCCTGGTCAGGGGGAACCTGGGCTGAACATTTGCGCAGCCGCCCGCGAGTGTGCCTACGGTCGAAGGAATCGTGCTCACTGCTGGACAGAACCCCGCGCAGGACCCCGACCGATCTCCACCGATCCGGTTCGAGCGGCCGACGCCCGCGGACGGAGCGGCAATCTGGGAGCTGGTGGCCACCACCACGCTCGACCTCAACTCGCCGTACGCGTACGTGCTCTGGGGCGACCACTTCGCCGCCACCAGCTGCCTGGCCCGCGACGATCGAGGGCTGGTCGGGTTCGTGATGGGGCACCGGGTGCCGGCCCGACCCGACACCCTGTTCGTCTGGCAGGTCGGCGTCACGGAGCGGGCGCGGGGCACGGGCCTGGCCTCCCGCCTCCTCGACGAGGTGTGGTCGGGTCAACCCGACGTCCGCCACCTCGAGGCCACCGTGACCCCCTCGAACACCGCATCCGATCGACTGTTCCGGAGCTTCGGAGCCCGCCACGACGCTCCGGTCCACGTCGAACCGGCCTACGACGAGGCCCACTTCCCCGGCCAGGGGCACGAGGCCGAGATCCTCTACCGCATCGGACCGGTGAGAAGGGGAGCTCCCTGACGCTCCCGGGGGGCCTCTGAGACGGGCGGTGGTCGTTGGCGCACCCGTGCCGCCTGCCCCGGTCCCCTGCTGACGACGCCCGAATCCGCGATCGACCCGAAGGTGGAAGCAACCAACACGGACCAGACCAGCCAGACGACGCACGACACGACTTCGCACGCACATTCACGACGACGAACACATAGACCATCCACGACTGGACGTGATCTGAAATGCACACCTTCGAGACCCACGAGTCACAGGTACGCGGCTACATCCGCTCCTGGCCGACCGTGTTCACCAAGGCCGAGGGCCACACCCTCACCGACGAGGGGGGACGGACCTACCTCGACTTCTTCGCAGGGGCCGGCGCCCTCAACTACGGCCACAACAACCCGGCCATCATCGAGCCACTGGTCGACTACCTGCGGTCGATGGGCCCGCTCCACGCCCTCGACATGGGCACCACGGCGAAGCGCACGTTCATCGAGCGCTTCGTGGAGGTGGTGCTCGAACCGCGCGGCCTGGACTACAAGCTCCAGTTCACCGGCCCCACGGGCACCAACGCCGTGGAAGCAGCCCTCAAGCTGGCCCGCAAGGTCACCGGCCGCGACAGCATCATCAGCTTCACCAACGCCTTCCACGGGATGACCCTCGGCTCCTTGGCCGTCACCGGCAACTCCATGAAGCGGGGCGGCGCAGGCGTGCCGCTCAACAACTCCGTCCCGATGCCCTACGCCGGGTTCCTGGGCGACGAGAACGACTCGATCGACTACATGGACCGGTTCCTGCTCGACGACGGCTCCGGCGTCGACCTTCCCGCGGCGGTGATCCTGGAGACCGTTCAGGCCGAGGGTGGCGTGAACGTCGCATCGGAGCGGTGGCTCCGGCGGCTCTTCGAGGTCTGCCAGAGCCACGACATCATGGTGATCGTCGACGACATCCAGGTCGGCTGCGGTCGCACCGGAGCGTTCTTCTCCTTCGAGGAGCTCGGCCTGCGGCCCGACCTCGTCTGCCTGTCCAAGTCCCTGAGCGGTTCCGGACTGCCCTTCGCCCTCCTGCTGATGCGGCCCGACCTCGACATCTGGGAACCGGGCGAGCACAACGGCACCTTCCGTGGCAACAACGCCGCCTTCGTGACCGCCACCGCCGCGCTCGACAACTACTGGCGCACCGACGAGCTCTCCTGCGACGTCGCGCGCAAGGGCGACCAGCTCCGGGTGGGCCTCGAGGGGCTCGCCAAGCAGCACGACGAGCTGTTCGAGGAGGTCCGCGGCAGAGGCATGATCCGTGGGATCTCGTGCCGGGTGCCGGAGCTGGCGTCGGCGATCACCGGCGCCGCGTTCCAAAGGGGCCTCGTGATCGAGACCGCCGGCCCCCGGGGCGAGGTGGTGAAGCTGCTCCCGCCGCTCGTGGTGAGCGAACCCGCCATCGAGCAGGCCTTCGAGATGCTCGGCGACGCGGTGCAGGAGGTGGCCGATACGGTGGCCCCCGAGCTTCTGGCGTCTCTGCCCGACGACATCGAGGAGGTGGTGGCGTGATAGTCCGTCGCCTCTCCGACCTGGCGGGGACCGACCGCGACACCGTCGCCGAGACCTGGCGCAGCCGCCGGTTCCTCCTGGCCGGCGACGGCATGGGGTTCTCGCTCCACGAGACCACCATCGGGGCCGGAACCGAGACGCGCATGTGGTACAAGAACCACGTCGAGGCCGTCTACTGCGTGGCCGGCACCGGCGAGATCGAGGATCTGGCCACCGGCGAGGTCCACCCGATCGCCGACGGCACGATGTACGCGCTCGACGCCCACGACCGCCACGTCCTCCGCGCCACCGAAGAGCTGCGGCTCATCTGCGTGTTCAACCCGCCCTGCGTGGGCGGCGAGACCCACGACGAGGACGGCGCGTACCCGCTCCTCACCGTCGAACCCGGACGGGACCAGGAGTCGGAGGCGGCATCGGAGGCGGCGTCGTGAGCACCACCACCAACACCCGCTCCGTGGACCGCTACGTGTCACGGCTCGGGCAGGAACCGGGGCTGACCGAGCGCCTGGACCCGGTGGTCTGGGGTGAGGCACCCGGGCCGCTCGATCCGGAGCTGCTCGCCTCCTACGAAGACGACGGCTACCTCCAGATCACCGGTCTGCTGGCTCCCGAGGAGGTCGACGCCCTCGATCGCGAGATCGACCGACTCGTCCAGGATCCCGAGGTGCGAGCGGCCGAGCGCACGATCATCGAGCGGGGCAGCGACGAGGTCCGCTCGGTGTTCGAGGTCCACCACGACGGGCCGTTCGCCCGGTTGTGCCGCGACCCCCGCCTGGCCGACGTCGCCCGCCAGCTGCTCGGCGACGACGTGTACATCCACCAGAGCCGGATCAACCTGAAGCCGGGGTTCAGGGGCAAGGAGTTCTACTGGCACTCCGACTTCGAGACGTGGCACACCGAGGACGGCATGCCATCGATGCGCGCTGTGAGCTGCTCGGTGAGCCTCACCGAGAACACCCACGTGAACGGTCCACTGATGGTGATCGCCGGGTCGCACCGCTGGTTCGCATCGTGTGCCGGCGAGACACCGCCCGACCACCACAGGGAGTCGCTGCGGCGCCAGGAGATCGGGGTCCCCTCCGACGAGCAGCTGAGCGACCTGGCCGATCGGGGTCGCATCGTCGGCCTCACCGGTCCGCCCGGCTCGGTCACGTTCTTCGAGTGCAACGCCATGCACGGCTCGAACGGCAACATCACCCCGTTCCCCCGCCGGAACGCCTTCTTCGTGTTCAACAGCGTGAGCAACGCCCTCCAGCAGCCCTTCGCCGCACCCGCGCCCCGACCGCTCCACATAGCGTCCCGCGACTTCACCCCCCTGCCCCGACCCGAGGCCGACTAGTTCTGAGCGTGGAAAGTGGTCCAGAACGCCACTTTTCACGACCAGAACCCGATCGACACCGGCCGCAGCTCGTTCTGAGCGTGGAAAGTGGCCGGGAACGGTGCATTCCACGACCAGAACCCGTGGGTCTCCGTCCGGACCTGGGCCCACCTACGCTTCGGCCATGTCGCCCCGCCGGTTCGATCGTCAAGCACCGCTGGCGGTGGTGGGCGACCGGCTGCTCACCGGTTTGCGAGACGTCACCTCCGATCTCGCCGCGTTGGACGGATCCGGCTTCTGGGCGGTGGTGCTCCCGTTCGACGGTGAACCGCTCTGCGCCCGCTTCGAGCACGTACGTCCGGCACGCCCCTGGCTCGGACGGCCATGGGTGGGGGTCGATCCAGACGCCTGGACCTCGTCGCTGGACCGCACCGGGTTCGAGGACGGGGTGAGACGGATCCGCGAAGCGATCGGGCGGGGCGACGTCTACCAGGTCAACCTCACCCGGGTCCTCAGCGCACCCCTGCCGGCCGGCGCCGACGTGGCCGCCCTTGGGGCCGCTCTCGCCGAGGGCAACCCCGCCCCGTTCTCCGCCGTCGTCCGACTCCCCGATCATGGCGTCCACGTGGCGTCGGCCTCCCCCGAGCGCTTCCTGGAGCGCGACGGCGACCGGGTGTGGTCGTCGCCGATCAAGGGCACCGCGGCCACGGCCGACGCCTTCCTGGCCAAGGACAAGGCCGAGAACGTGATGATCGTCGACCTGGTCAGGAACGATCTGGGCCGCGTGTGCGAGTGGGGTTCGATCCACGTGCCCGCGCTGTGCTCGGTGGAACCGCACCCGGGCCTGGTGCACCTCGTGTCCACGGTCGAGGGCCGCCTCCGTCCCGGCCTCGGCTGGGCCGACGCCATCGACGCCACCTTCCAGCCCGGCTCGGTCACCGGAGCACCCAAGATCGCTGCGCTCCAGCACATCTCGGACCTGGAGCCGCAATCGCGTGGCGTCTACTGCGGCGCGGTCGGATGGGTCGACGCCACCGCCGCGAGGGGTTCGCTCAACGTCGCCATCCGGACGTTCTGGTTCGACGACGACGAGATCCGCTTCGGCACGGGAGGCGGCATCACGTGGGACTCCGACCCCTCAGGTGAGTGGGAGGAGACCGAGCTGAAGGCCCACCGCCTGCTTCGGGTCGCGGCCAACGGCCCGGTCACCTCGCTGTCGTGACCGACGATCGATCGATCACGCTCCCGGCGCCGGCCACCACCCTCGGGGCGGCCGAGCCCGCGCCGAGGCGCCTGGTCCGGCCGACCTTCACGCTGCCCGCGGTCGTGGCAGCCGTGTTCCTCGTCGCGGGCGCCGTCCAGCTGACCCGCGCCTGGTACCCCTACGGCGATTGGGCGGTGGCCGAGCTGGTGATCCGTCACATCGACCGGTACCTGCCGCTATCGGGGCCGTACTCCGCCCAGCGGGGATACGACCACCCGCTGCCGCTCGTCTACGCCATCCAGTGGATCCCGTACCACCTGTTCGGCCAGCGGTCGTCGGCCGGCCTCGCCACCACGATCTGGTGGAACGGAGCGATGCTCGCGTCTCTCGTGTGGTTGACGGCTCGGGTCCGAGCACCCTGGCTCGGTCTGACCGCGCTGGCGTCGGTGGCGGTCGTGGCGGCCCAGGTCCCGGCTGCGTCGCTGATCCTGCCCTGGAACCCCAGCCTGGCGCTCCTACCCGGCCTCCTCCTCGTGTTCGTGGCGTGGCGGGTCTCGACCGGCAGCAGACGCCTCCTGCCGGTCATGGCCGGGCTGGCTGTGTGGTGCACCGGTGCCCACCTCGGGTTCGCGCCCATGGCGCTCGCACTGTCGGCCGCGGGTTCGGCTGGACTCCTGGTCACCACCGTGCGACGAGGGGGTCGGCAGGCACTGACCACCCTCGTCCGACCGGCCGCCGTCGCCGCGGCGACTGCCCTCCTCCTCGCCTCGCCGATGCTGGTCGACCTCGTGCGGAACGGATCGGCCAGCAACCCGGTGCACATCGTCGAGCGTGGCCGACCAGATCCTGACGCCACCGCCCTGCCGGGTTCAGAGCTGCTGAAGATCCTGCGCTCGGAGCTGGCCCTCCCGCCGGCCTGGGCCAGCAGCACACCGCCCTACGACGAGTTCTACCTGGTCCGCGACCCTCGCTTCCCCGCCGCCCTGGCGCTCGGAGCGGTCGCAGCGTGGACCGCGTGGCGCCGTCGCGCGGTCGACGAGCTCGCCGGCATGGCCATCGGGCTGGTCGGCGTGGTGGCCTCGGTCGCCGGACTCGCCAACATCGAGGCCGGCACCATGCAGCCCTGGTACCTGCTGTCCGCCCACGCCACCAGCATCGCCTTCACGTCGTTCGTGTTCTGGTCGACGGGACGCAGCCTGCTGCACGAGGTCAGGTCCAGGAACGAGAGCCGAGCGAACCCACCGGTCAGCCCGCACCTCGACCCGGTTGTTGGCCGGTTCGCCGCGCCAGCCGTCGCCCTGGTGGCCGCGCTCGCGGTCGTGCCCAGCCTGCAACTCCAGCCCCACGCCGCCGACATCGACGGACCGACCCTCTCGCTGGCCGACGCCGTGGTCGAACGGTTCGAACCGGGCGACCCGCTCCGAGTGGTCGGTCCGATCGGGGTGGACGGCTACGTGACGCAATCGCTCGTCCTCCAACTCGACCGGGCCGGCCTCGACGTGCGGGTGCCCGACGGGCACCTCTACCTGTTCTCACCGGCCATGGGCGCTCCCGACGGTTGGAACGGCACGACCCTGGTGGTGCAGCTGGCCGAGGGGGCGGCGGTGGCCCCCGACGAGTCGGCTTCGCTGATCGCCGAGTCTCCGATCACGCACCCGATCTTCTCCACCGCCGACACGGTTTCGGTGTGGGAGCTGGCACCGGGATACTGAGACCCAGCGTCGCGGATGCACCGGTCCTCTCGATCGAACCGCCTTGGCCGGCTGTTGAGCAGACCGGCTCACGGCCTGTCGGAACGATCGATGACCGCCTCCAGCCGGTACGGACGTGGCCGGCACAGGCCTTGTGGCACTAGGTTCCTCGCTAAACGATGTTCAGTTCCTCGGGGGAGGCGTTGTGAGCTCATCATGGGTTTGGAACCAGGGACGGGTCGTACCCGCGGAGCGCGCCACCGTGGCCGCAGACGACCTCGGACTCCTCCGCGGCGAGGGAATCTTCGAAACGGTCTCGGTCCGCGACCGCGAGCCGTTCATGCTCGACCGTCACCTCGACCGACTCCGGACGTCGGCCAAGATCACGGGCATCGCTGTGCCCTGGACCGATGACGACCTGGCCACAGCTTGCGCGGAGACCATCGCGGCGGCCGCCGGCGACCCCGAGAACCTCCAGGTCCCACGCTTTCGCTTGCGGATCACCGTCACGAGCGGACGCGGATCTTCCCGCGGAGCCCCCACCCTCCTCGTGATGGTGGCCCCCGACGTGGAGCACCCCGGCGGGGCCAAGGTCGGCATCTGCCCCTGGCCCGTCAACGAGATGAGCCCGCTGGTCGGCGCCAAGGTCACCTCGCGCCACGACTACACGCTCGCGCACCACGACGCCGTGGCCAGGGGCGCCGACGAGGCTGTGCTCTACAACACCCGCGGCATGCTCGTGGAGGGTTCCGCCACCAACCTGTTCCTGGTGGTGGCGGGACGACTGTCGACTCCGTCTCTGGCCACGGGGTGCCTCCCGGGGGTCACCCGCTCCCTGATCGTCGACCTGGTGGAGGTGCACGAGCGCGACGACCTCACCGCCGACGATCTCCGCTTCGCCACCGAGGCCTTCCTCACCTCCACCACCCGGGGCGTGCAGCCGATCTCGGAGGTCGACGGCAAGGCTCTGCGATCGTCGCCCGGCCCCCTGACCACCGCCGCTCGCAACGCGCTGGAGAACCTGCGGACCAGCAGGACCACGGACCGGGTCTGATCGACGCCGGCCCGATCGGCGTGGCGCTCTGGACGTCACGCGCTGGAACGAGGCTCTGGTAGCCCCGACCTCATCGGGCCGGGCAGACGTTCAGCGAGCGGCCGCGAGCGCCGAGCGGAAGTCGCTCGAGCGGCGTTCCCAGTTTCCCAGCCGGGACGGTGTCGCCGCCGCCGGCGAGAAGAGCACGGCCGTGCCGGGACCGGCCGCGGTGAGCGCCACGGCCACCGCTTCCTCCACCGTTTCCACCGCGGCGACCAGCGGGATCCCACACACGCGGGCGAGGTCGGTGCCGGTGTCGGGCAGGGCCACGGCCCTCAGCTCCGCCCCACCCCACCGCTGCGCCTCCTCCGCCAGCGGCGCGGGATCCACCTCGCGGTCCTGCCCGCCCAGCAGCACGATGGTCGGCCGGTCGAGTCCCCGGAGCCAGCTCAAGGCAGCCGCGGTGGCGTTGGGGTTGGAAGCGAGGGCGTCGTCGACGCAGAAGAGGTCGCCGGGTCCGTCGCACCGATCGAGGCGGCCGGGCATGCTCATCCGGGCGGTGGCCCTCACCTCGTCGTCGGTGAGCTGATCGACCCCGAGGCGCGACACCACCGCCGCGGCCAGGGCGGCGTTGCGCACGCGCTGGGCCGGGACCTCACGCTCGACGGAGGGAGCCGGGACCACCACCGGCGTGATGCCGAGGGCCTCGATCTCCTCGACGGCTCGGCCGCTCTCCTCGGCCACGAGGACCCCTCCGGCGACGACGCCCCCCTCGTTGCGGACCACCCGGAGCTTGTCGCTGATGTAGCGCCGGACGCCGCCGTGCCAGGAGACGTGGTCCTGGGCCAGGAAGGGAAGCGCCACCAGGGAGGGGACGTGGTGGAGGTCTGCCGCCTGGTAGCTCGAGACCTCCAGCACCACGATCGGCGCCTGGCTGTCCCAACCGTCGCCGAACACGGCGTGGCCGATGTTGCCGGCCACGCCCACCCTCAGCCCGTGGGCCCGTGCCAGGTGTCCGACCATGGTGGTGACGGTCGACTTGCCCTTGGTACCGGTGACCGCCACGAGGGTCCGGTCCGCACCGTGGGTACCCACCCAGAGGTCGAGCGGTGTGGTCATCGACGCGCCCCGTTCCAGGACCCCCGCCAGCGCAGGTGCGTACCGTGGGAAGCCGGGTGCGCGCACGAACACCTCGCCCCAACCGGCCGCCGCCTCCAGGTCGATTCGCTCCAGCGAGTCGCCCAGGGACCCGGGCTCGGGCTGCTCGGCGTGCGGATCGTCGAGGACCAGGCGGACCTGTGACGGTTCCGCGGCCACGATCTCGGGCAACGCCGACTCGTTGTCTGCACCCAGGCCGAGCAGGACCACCCGCCGGGCGCGGAGGTCAGCGAGATCCACGATCCGGCCCTCCCACCGATGCCACCACCGCCGCGACGTCGGCACGAAGGTCGGCCACCCGCTGCCGGTATTCGGCGGGGAGGTCGTCGACCGGGCCGATCTCCAGGAACCGGCCGGCCTCGAGGCGGTCTGCGGCCAGCACCCGACGGGCCTCGTCGCGCAGCGTGGAGATGACCTCCTGGTGGCTCCATCCGGGCAGGTCGGCCAGTAGGGAGACGGCCGCCGCCGACTCGTGGCGCTCCCCCACGCAGTCGAAGGGCTTCTCGTCCGACCACAGCTCCCGGACACCGTCGACGTGATCGGTCCGATCCAGCAGCGCGCTGCCGTACTGGGTGGCGATGGCCTCGGGTTCGGAGCCAGGCGCCAGCATCAGCGCGGTGAAGAGGCACTTGGCGCACTCCCCGCATGCCTTCTGGGTGCGGCTGGCGGTGGTCTCGTTCCACACGGTGAACACCCGGTTGCACGAGACGATGTCGGCACCCAGGCCGCGAGCCGCCACCGCGGCCCCGATCGCCAACTCGGTGAGCGGCCTCAGCAGGGAGAACCAGCGCACGCCGGTGGGCTCGAACGCGGCCTGGAGCAGGCGCTCGGCCTCGCTCGACTTGGAGTACTGGTGGTTGACCGGCACGCCATCGGGGGTGACCAGGCTGGGCTCGTCGGCCGATCGCTCGATGCCCATGACGACGTCGGCCGCCCCCACGGCCACGGCGGTGAGCACGGCGACGGCCGAGGTGATGGCGGTGACGGGAACGTGGCCGTTCGGGACCCCGGCTGCCACCAGGTGCCGGAGCTCGGGCGCCAGCGTGCGCGTGACCGCCAGCAGCGGCCGGCCGAGCGCCTCGGCCAGGTGCACCTGGGCGCCCACCGGGTTGACCGAGAAGAGCCGGCCGTCGGGTACGAGCGAAGCGACCAACGCAGAGTCCTTGCCGCCCCCGACCGGCACGAGGGCACCCGACGGAGCCCCCGTCGAACCGCCAGCCTCGACACCGGCGGCGAGGTGGTGGACCGGCGAGAGGTCTCCCGCATCCTCGACCAGCTCCACCGGCAGCGGGACGTCGAAGCCGTTCCGGTAGGCGAACTCCCGCAGTCCGGAGTCGTACAGCGCCGTGACGGCTGCCCGCTCGGCCTGGCTCAGCCGTGGCACCACGAGAGCGGTGGGAGCGACGGCCTTGTAGTACGAGACCCCGGCGAACAGGTGCAGCACGCGAACCGCGGCGAGGAGCTCGTCGCTCACGGTGGCCGGCACCGGAAGCTGCACCACCTCGGTGAGCTCGAGCGGACCCTCCGCCGACGTGATCCGGTATGGGAGCGATACCCGCGTGCCCTGCGGGCCGACCTCGACCGACGGTCGGAGGAACTCGAACGGCCCGCTGATCGGCAACCTGGGAGCCGGAGCGTTCACGTTCGGTTCGGTCTCCTGGGACGAGGGTGCGGTCGGGTCCACCCGTCGCGGGCGGCGCACCAGTCTACCGGCGTCCCGTTCGACGCCGGCCTGCCGGTGGTCGGGTGCCGTGCCGCAGGGGCGCGGCGTCGGCCAAGCTGGACCCATCATGCGCATCCGCCCCTCGGCTCGGCTCCTCACGATCATCGCGGCTCTGGTCCTGGCGCTCGTCGCCGCCGGCTGCACCTCCTCGAGCGACGAGCCCTCGGCCACCACCAGCACCGTGGCCCCCTTCGACCCCGACGCGCCCGACGACGCCGAACCGCCGGCCATCGACGAAGGCATCCGCATCGAGGTGCTCTCCAGCCAACCGGACCGCGCCACCGGGCCCGACGCGAGGGTCCGCGTCACGCCCGAAGCGGGGAGGTCGGTCTCCGACCTGGCGGTCTTGCTCGACGGCCGGGACGTCACGGCTTCTCTCGTGGAGGTCGACGGGGCCCTCGAGGGAGTGGTCGTCGGGCTGATCGAGGGCAACAACACCATCCGGGCCCACGACCGCACCGGGTTCGGAGCCGAGGCGTTGCAGCGGATCCGCTCCTGGCCCTTGAAGGGGCCGATGATCTCGGGCCCCCACCGCCCGCTCCTCGCGTGTTCCACCGCGGAGCACGGTCTCGGTGAGCCGACCGACGCCGACTGCTCGGCCCCCACCCGGGTCCGCTGGACCTACGTCGACACGGCCGGGCAGGAGCACGACCTCCCCGATCCCACGGCACGTCCGGCCGACATCGCCGAGATCACCGTCGACGCCGCTGACGCCGAACGGACCGTGCCCTTCATCATCCGCTGGGAGACCGGGGTGTTGAACCGCTCGGTCTACGACATCGCATCGATCGATCCCAGCCCGGAGGGGTCGGACGCCGATCAGAGCGATGCCGGGTGGAACGGCGCGCTCGTCTACCGGTTCGGGGCCGGTTGCGGTGCCACCCACGGTCAGGGCACGGCGCAGCCAGCCGGCGATCGCCTCACGCTCTTGCGCCAGGGGTACGCATTGGCGACGGCGTCGTTCAACACCGGCGCGGTCCAGTGCAACGACGTCATCTCCGCCGAGACCACCATGATGGTCAAGGAGCGATTCGTCGAGCTCTTCGGCGTACCCGACCACACCATCGGCCTCGCGGCCGGCACCGGGTCGATCCAGACGCACCTGATCGCCCAGAACTACCCCGGGCTGCTCGACGGTCTGGCCGGGGCCGAGACGTTTCCGGACTTCCTGACGATCCAGAGCGGGATCACCGACTGCCAGCTGCTGGAGCGCTGGTTCACGAGCGCCGGCGGTGCCACGCTCACCCCCGAGCAGAGGGCGGCGGTGGCGGGGTTCGCCTCCGTCGAGACGTGCCGGAACTGGTCCGAGCAGTTCGCCGGGCTGCTCGACCCGACGGCCGGCTGCGATCCCGCCGCCTCCCCCGAGCGCATCTACGACCCCGACACCAACCCGGGCGGGGTCCGATGCACCTACCAGGACGCGGCGATCACGGTGTTCGGTCCCGACCCGTTCACGGGCGCAGCGCGACGTCCGCTCGACAACATCGGGGTCCAGTACGGGCTCGACGCCCTGAACGAGGGATCCATCTCCTTCGACCAGTTCCTGACGCTCAACCGGGAGATCGGAGGCTTCGATGCCGACGGGGCGTTCGATCCACTGCGCCACGAGGCCGACCCGGAGGCCATCGCCCTGGCGTACGAGACCGGACGGGTCTCCGCAGCGGCCGGAGACCAGCGCAAGATCCCGATCGTCACCGTCGACGTCTGGACCGATCCGTCGGGCGACGTCCACGACCACGTCCGCCCGTTCTCCCTGCGCGACCGGCTCACGGGCGGTCGGTCCCCGGCCGCCGCCCCTGGGCTCCAGGTCTGGACCCGCGAGCCGGCCGCCGCCGATCCGGCATCGGTCGCGAGCACCACCGCCACCGCTCTGGAAGACGCCGTGGGCGTGGTCCACCGCTGGTTGACCGCCATCGCCGACGACTCCGCGCCGGGAAGCCGTGAAGACCTGCTGGAGCGCACGCGCCCCGCCGAGGCGGCCGACAACTGCCTGATCCCGGGCGAGTCCGAGCCCGTCACCGGCCTGCACGTCTACGACGAGGAGAGCCCGTGCACCGACCGGTACCAGCCATCGGAGGATCCCCGGATGGCGGCCGGCGCACCGCGCGTCAACGACGTCCTGAAGTGCTGGCTCAAGGAGGTCGACCCGAACGACTACGAGGTCGACCTCACCCAGGACCAGTACCTGCAGCTGCTGGAGACCTTTCCCACCGGTGTGTGCGACTGGACCCAGCTGGGCGTGGGACAGGTGACGCCGAGCATGAGCGACCGCAGCTTCGAGGACGTCATCACCCCCGAGCAGATGGCCTGAGCCACCGGCGAGCGGTGCCCGGCCTCCCGGGCCCCGGCATCAGATCGCGTTGCGGAGGTGGACCACGTCGCCGACGGCCACCGTCCGGGTCGTTCCGTCCAGCGACTCCACCACCAGGTGGCCCTCGGCGGTCACGTCGACCGCAGTCCCCTCGACGTCGTCGGCACCCAGGTCGACCCGCACCATCCGGCCGAGCGTGGCGGAGCGATCCCGCCAGCGCTCCATCAGCCGAGTCGCACCGTCGGCGCCGGACAGATCGCGGTGGTGACGGTCGAGGTGGGTCAGTAGGGCGACCAGGAGGTCGGCCCGATCGGGTGGTGCCTGGGGCGCGACGATCTCGTCGAGCGCCACCGCCGTCTCCTTCAGCTCTTCGGGGAAGGCGTCGCCCCACGCCACGTTGAGCCCGATCCCCGCCGCCACCGCCACCCGCTGGCTCTCAGCCGGGGCCACCGGGCCGCCGCTCGCCGTCGCGCCAGCCGGCCACTCCGCTTCCGCGAGGATGCCCGCCAGCTTGCGATCGTGGGACCCGGCGGCCGCCCACACCAGGTCGTTGGGCCACTTGAGGCGGGCCACCACCCCGGTGAGATCGGCCACCGCGTCCGATGCAGCCAGCGCCAACGCCATGGTGGTGAGTCCGGCCACGGCGGCGACGGGACGCATGAGGACGGTGAGCATCAGCGAGGCATCGGGCGGTGCCTCCCAGGATCGCCCCCGCCGACCGCGGCCCGCCGTCTGGTGGTCTGCCACCACCACGATCCCCTCCGGTTCACCCGATCGGATCAGCTCCAGGACGTCGGCGTTGGTGGACCCGGTCTCGGGCAACCACCGCACGTCGGCGAACGTCGTACCCGTCAGCCGTTCGCGAACGCCGCGGGCGCGCGCCGACAGCTCCGGGGGATCTGGCACAGGCTTCATAGCTGGGTCCACCGAGGAAGTGAACCACACCGCCCACACCCGACACGCTGAACTCTCGTTGCAGAAGTGGTCGAACCACGACCGCCGCCGCGACGAGACGTACCTCGCACCGTTTCACCGAAGCCGATGTGGCACCAGCCATCGACGATGCCGCCGATGAAGACCCATCGAACCGCCCGGGCCGGCCCGTGGCGCGGCCCGCTGGGCGGAGCGGGTTGCGCCCGTGGGTTTTGGCACCCTTTGGCGAGCGTCTAGACATTTACGTCGTGCTCTCAAAGATCCTGATCGCAAACCGGGGCGAGATCGCCGTCCGGGTCATCCGTGCCTGCCAAGAGCTGGGCATCACCACCGTTGCGGTGTACTCAGACCTCGATCGCGACGCGCTCCACGTGCGCCTCGCCGACGAGTCGTACGCCCTCGGTGGCCAGACCGCAGCCGAGAGCTACCTCAACACCGACAAGATCCTGGAGATCATCGAGCGCTCCGGCGCCGACGGCGTACACCCCGGCTACGGCTTCTTCTCCGAGAACACCGACTTCGCCCGGGCCATCACCGAGCGGGGCGTGAAGTTCATCGGCCCGCCCCCCGAGGCCATCGAGGTCATGGGCGACAAGGTGTCGAGCCGCATCGCCGCCCAGGCCGCCGGCGTGTCGGGCGTGCCCGGAACCACCGAGTTCCTCACCTCCGGCGACGAGGTGGTCACGTTCGGCAACGAGTTCGGCTGGCCGGTCGCCATCAAGGCCGCCTTCGGCGGCGGCGGTCGTGGCATGCGCGTGGTGAACTCCGCCGAAGAGGCCCACGACGCCCTGGAGTCCGCTCAGTCCGAGGCGCTCAAGGGCTTCGGCCGCGCCGAGTGCTACGTCGAGCGCTACCTCACCAAGCCCCGCCACGTCGAGATGCAGATCATCGCCGACCAGCACGGCAACTGCGTCTGGGTCGGCGAACGAGACTGCTCTGTCCAGCGCCGTCACCAGAAGCTCATCGAGGAGTCTCCGGCGCCGGAGTTCCCCGAGGAGACCCGCCGGGCCATGGGCGAGGCGGCGGTCAAGGTCTCCCAGGCGTGCGGCTACTACAACGCCGGCACCGTCGAGTTCCTCTACCAGGACGGCGAGTTCTACTTCCTGGAGATGAACACCCGCCTCCAGGTCGAGCACCCCGTCACCGAACTGGTCACCGGCATCGACCTGGTGCGCGAACAGATCCGGGTGGCCTCGGGCGAGACCCTCAGCTTCGGCCAGGACGACATCGAGCGTCGGGGTTGGTCGATCGAGGTCCGCGTCAACGCCGAGAACCCGGCGGGCGGCGCCTTCCTGCCCGCCCCCGGGCGCATCGACAAGCTCGTCGCGCCGCAGGGCTTCGGCACCCGCTGGGACGGTGGCTACGAGTCGGGCGACGAGGTCAGCCAGTTCTACGACAACCTCGTGGGCAAGCTCATCGTGTGGGGCTCCGACCGCGCCACCGCCATCGGTCGCATGAAGCGGGCCATCAACGAGTTCGTGATCGACGGCATCGACACCACGCTCCCCGCCCAGCTCCAGATCCTCGACCACGCCGACTTCGTGGCCGGGACGCACTCCACCAACTGGCTGGAGAGCGACGCCATCGACCTGTCGGGCATCACGTCGGGACGACTCGGTGCCGCCGATCCCGAGGCCACCGCCGTCGAGGGCGAGGAGCCCGAGGCCAAGATCCGTCGCGACGTCGACGTCGAGGTCAACGGCAAGCGCTTCTCCGTGGCGATGTGGGTGCCCGAGTCCCAGCTCGCGGCCGCTCCTGCCGGGGGTGGTGGCGGCGCCAAGGCCAAGCCCCGTCGCAAGGGTTCGGGAAGCTCCGGTGCAGGCGGCGCCGGCACCGGCGTCATCACCGCCCCGATGCAGGGCACCATGTTCAAGGTCAACGTCGCCGTCGGCGACACGGTCGATGCCGGGCAGGTGGTGGCCGTGCTCGAGGCCATGAAGATGGAGAACAACGTCTCCACCGACGTTGCCGGCACGGTGGCCGAGGTCAAGGTCGAGCCCGGCCAGGCCGTCGGCTCCGGCGACGTCCTCGTCGTCATCACCCCCGACGCAGCCCCGGCCGAGGGCTAGAACCCCGTCCCGGCACGAACCCGTGCCGGGACCACTCGGGATCACCGCAGCACACCGGCGCCGGCCGGGGGCGGGTCAGAGCGCCAGGCCGTGGAGGTTGGCGTCGATCACGGCCTCCACCAGCGCCGTGGGGGCGGGACCCGGCATGTTCGGCTTGGCGACCTTGGTGGCCACGATGCCGTGCAGCGCGCTCCACAGCACGTACGCCGTCATCAGCGGACCACCGTCGATGCGTCGCAGCCGACCCGTCTCCACCGCACGCTCCACCACCGCCACCACGGTGCCGAAGCACCCCGTCGACAGGATCTGGTGGTCGTCGTACTGCTCGGGCGTGTGGTCGGCGTGGCCCATGAACATGATCCGGTAGTGCTCCGGATCCTCCAGACCGAACCTCACGTAGGCGTGGGCCATCTCGCGCAGGGCCTCGATCGGATCTTCGACCCGCTCGGCCACCGGAGCGATCACCTCTCGGTCGAATCGGTCGAAGTGGACGGCGCAGACCTCGAACAACAGGTGCGACTTGTCGGTGAAGTGCCGGTAGATCGTGGGAGCGGTGAGGCCTACGGCGTCGGCCACGGCACGGATCGACACCGCGTCCTCCGAGGCCGACTCCATGAGGAGCCGGTCGGCCGCGTCGAGGATGGTCTGGCGGGTTCGGTCGCCGTCGCCCCTCCGCGACCTCGCGCCGACGCCCGCCTCGGTCGGGTGACCGGTGCGGGCGTCGGGAGAGGCGGGCGAGGTGGCGGCCGTCACACGTCAACTCTCGCGCGTTCGTCCAGATCCGACGGCGCGTCACCGGCCGCGTCTGGGAACGACGACTGAGCCTGCTCCGGGAACCCGTCGGGCTCGCCGTCGAACGAGGAGGCAGCGTCGTTCCGGGCTGGCTGCTCGACCGACCCCGACTCGCTGATCCCGAATCGACGGTGGATCCTCCGCAGCGGAGCGGGCGCCCACCAGTTGGCCTCGCCGGCGAGCCGCATGAAGGCGGGCACCAACGTCCCGCGGATGACGAAGGCGTCGAGCAGCACCGCTGCGGTGAGGCCGATCCCGAAGAGCTTGATGAACGACACGTCCGACGTGGCGAATGCCAGGAACACCACCGACATGAGCAGCGCGGCGGCGGTGACGATCCGGCCCGTCCGCTCCAGGCCCCGCGCCACCGAAGTGATGTTGTCGGCCCCGTGGTCGTGCTCCTCCTTGATCCGCGAGAGCAGGAAGACCTCGTAGTCCATCGACAGGCCGAAGGCCACGCAGAACATGAGGACCGGCACAGTGGCCGCGAGCGACCCGGTGGGCGTGAAGTCCAGCACTCCGGCGCCGTTGCCATCCTGGAAGATCCACACCATGGCCCCGAACGTGGCGGAGAGGCTGAGGACGTTGAGGATGAGCGCCTTGAGGGGGACCACGACGCTCCCGAACATCAAGAACAGCAGGACGAAGGTGACCCCGGCGATGACGGCCAGGGCCAGCGGCACGTCGCCCAGGAGCGACGCCTTGGAGTCGACGAGCTGAGCTGACGGACCCCCGACGAGCGCGTCGTCGCCGGGGACCGGCGAGTCGATGGCCCGGATGTCGGCCACCAGCTGCTCCCCGGCGGCCGAGACGGGCTCGATCGCTGGGACCACCGAGAAGTAGGTGGCATCGTCGGCCGTGAACCGCTCCACCAGGTCGGGGGATGCCTCGGGCGGAACCACGAGGTCACCGGGTTCGCACGGCACGCCGGCCAACTCCCCGGTGCCTCCGCAGTAGATGCCGGTCTCGGCATCGACCCGGCTCACACCGTCGACCTGGGCGAGCTCCACGGCGTAGCGGTGGACCTCGTCGCTTCGTTCGGCGGGTGAGGGCGCATCGAGGATCAGGACCGAGGCGGCGCCGGCCTCCTTGGAGGTGAACTCGTCTCGGATGGTGTCGTGGACGCCGCGGGCCGGGTTCGACGGCGGGAGCACCCGGTCGTCGGGAAGACCGAGGTTCAGACCGAGCGACGGCGACCCGAGAACCAGGAGGAACCCGATCACCACCACCATGATCGGAACCGGACGACGCATGACGAAGGTGGACATGCGGTGCCAGAACCCATCGGAGACGTCGACCGCCTCCACGCCACGACGGCGGCCGACCGGGAGCGCGTCGACCCGATGGCCGAGGCCGCCGAGGATCGCGGGCAGGACCACGATGGCGTAGATGCCCGAGAGGGTGGCCACCGCGAGACCGGCGTAGGCGAAGCTGCGCAGGAACGAGATGTTGAACAGCAACAGCGCGCTGAGGGCGATGGCCACGGTGAGCGCCGAGAACAGGACCGTCCGGCCCGCGGTGGCCACCGTGCGGCGCACCGCTTCGTCGGGCTCGTGGTCTCTCAGCTCCTCTCGGAAGCGGCTGACCATGAACAGCGAGTAGTCGATGGCGAGGCCGAGGCCCATGGCGGTGGTGAGGTTGAGGGCGAACACCGACACCTGGGTGAACGAGTTGACCACCAGCAGGACGAGGAGCCCGCCCACCACCGACAGCGCTCCGATGGCGAGCGGCAGGGCGGCGGCCACCACGCCCCGGAAGATGAACAGGAGCAGCACGAGCGTGATCGGCACCGCGATCATCTCGGCCCGCAGCAGATCGCGCTCCACGGTGTGGGAGACCTCTGCGTACATGGGACCGAGCCCCCCGACGTCGACCACCACCGGCGAGGAGGGATCGTCCTGCCGGTAGCGCTCGGTCACGCCGCTGGAGAACTCGACCAGGCGGTTGTCGTCGTCGCTGGGAAAGCGGGCCACGATCAGGGCCTTGTCGCCGTCGGCCGATGCCAACGGGTTGCCGGGCACCAGGTCCCAGTAGGAGATGACCTCGCTCATGGAGGCGCCCTGGAAGGTCTCGGCGGCCAGTTCGGCGGCCAGGCCGCGTCCGGCTTCGACCACCTCGGGAGCGTCGACGTCGCCGTCACGGGCCGAGACCAACAGGACGATGTTGGGGGTCCCGGTGTCGAACCGGTCGGCCAGCGCGGCCTCGACCCGGGAGGCCTCGGCATCGGGATCGTCGAACCCGCCCGACGACAGCTTCGACGCCACGCTGCCCCCGAGCGCGCCCGACACCACGAAGGCGACGGCGGCGGCGATCAGCACCCAGCGCCGGCGGGCGATGGTGAGGTTGGCGATCCGTTCCAGCATGGGCGTAGCTCCCGACTCTGGGTACATATGGCCTGACCTGCGGATTCGACGTGTGCCATCCGACACGTAACGTCGTTCCCGTAACGCTGTTAACTACAACACCGCCCCGCCGCGCCTGTCCAGAGACAGCCGTCACGATCACCCCATGACACCGGTCACCCGCCAAGGGTTCCTCGCACCTCGGGGCCCCGGTGTCAGGTCAGGTCCCTCGACCTCAGCAGGAGGGTGGCGAACCGGGTGGCGAGGTCGGCCACCGCCGGGCCCTCGGGGTCG
>JAAZBK010000022.1 GCA_012513855.1 Acidimicrobiales bacterium | reverse complement strand
TCGGCCGCTCGCTCGATTATCGACTGGGTGGGCGCCATCGTCGACGGACGTGGGGCTGGGAGCAACTGCCTGCCCCACTTGTCGGCGAAGCAGACGCCCGGCGTCGAGTGCCTCGGACGGTCGGCGTTGCCGGAGATCTGCAGCAGCCCGAGGTGGTGGGCTCGATGGTGGCCCCGACACAGGGTGATGAGGTTGTCGGTGTCGGTTCGCCCGCCGTCTTCCCAGTGGATGATGTGGTGGATCTCGAGGCCAGACCTCCTCTCGCACCCGGGGACGGTGCATCCACCGTCTCGATGCTCGATCAGGCGGCGGAGCTTGCGGCCCACCACGCGTTCGTCACGCCCGACGTTGCACGGCGTGCCCTCCCGCTCGAGCACCGGTCGGATGGTGCCGTCGCAGGTGTGCAGGCGACGAAGGTGGTCTGGAAGCGTGACGCTCAGGTGGTGGGTGAGGTCGTTGCCGCCGGTGGGCGCCGCGGTGAGGTGGGCGTGGATCAGGTAGCGGTCGGTCGACGGCGTGGCCACCGCACCGGCCTCGAGGATCGAATGGGCGACCGACACGACGGCGTCGGCCAGCGAGACCCGTGGTCGCGGGGCATCGGGGCCGACCTCGGCCCGGGCCCGGCGGTACAGGTCGTCTCGGCGGGTTCGCACCGCGGTCTCGAAGAGAGCGCCCTCGTCGAGCGGCAACCGGATGGTGCAGTACCAGTGGCCGTCGTCGTCGACGCCCATCGAGACATCTCGCCGCTCCTCGTGGGGTCGGGTGCGCCCGAAACCAGCGCAGCCGCTCGGAGCCGGGCGCAGGAGGAGGTGGCGCGGAAGTGGGATCGGCGTCGTCTCGGTCGCTGCTGGCCCCGGCCGAGTTGCGGTCGTCCGGCGCGTGGGTCGGCGAGGCCTCGGACTCGATCTCGGACTCGGACTCGGACTCGGACGAGGGGTTAGGCGAAGAAGCCTCCGAGCTCGAATCGGATGAGGTCTCGGCGCCGGACTCGGACTCGGACTCGGACTCGGGGCCGGCGGGTTGGTCAGACGGATGGTCGGAGGGTGTCGGCCCGGTGGGAGCGGGCTTCGTGAGGTCGAAGCGGTAGCGGGTGACCGATCGCCTCAGCTGGTTGACGGTGAGCACCTCGGCCAGGTCGAGCGCGTCGGCCTCGCAGTCGTTGGGCACGTAGCGACCGATCAGCCCCGCCAGCGCCAGGGACAACCTGCCCTCGACCATGGCCGTGACGGTGGCCGACAACTCGTTGCGCCTGGTGGCCAGGTGCACCACCGAGCCGGCCATCGCATCTGTCATGGCCGTCTGCCAGGTGAGCCAGTGCCGCGGCGAGTGGATCCCAGGACCACCGCAGGCGTCGGCCTGCATCGCGTCGGCCACGACCTCGACCATGCGACCGAAGGCGGCGTTGATGATGCCGCACAGGTCGGCCAGTTCGGCCGAGGCCACCTGGGACAGCTCGTACTGATCGGATCCCGGAGATGGCCCGGAAGCACGACGGGCGCGGACCCCCGCACCCATCCGAGAGGTCTCTGAAGTTGGGGTAGCCACCGCCGAAGTCGCCATCCCGTCACGCTAGCTGATCGAACAAGTGTTCGCAAGCGCGCAGGCCAAAGAATTCCAGAAAGGTCGGACCGGCGCAGGCTGGAACCGTCCGCGCGGGTTGGCCCCGTGCGGGCTGGAACCGCGCTGGCTGGACCCGCGCTGGCTGGAACTGCGCAGGCGGACCGTCCTGGTCAGGGCTCCTGGTACATCAGCACCCACCCACCCGACCGACCGCGTGCTGCAGCCGATGCCGCGGACGCGTTGCTCAGGGTCCGAAGGCCTTCGCTATGCGCTGGACCGTCTTCCACGTGCGGGTGGTGATCTGCTTGCCGTAGGCCTTCTCCAGCTTGGCCATCAGGTCCGGGGTCTTGGACGCGGTGCTGTCGTAGAGGCTGAACACCGCCTGGTCGCGGACGGCGATCAGCTCGGAACCGGCGCCGGTAGCTGGAAGAGCGACGCCCGGTGGGACCGGGTCCTTCAGGAACGTCACGTTGAACCGGCTGGTGGGGACGTCGTCGAACCCGTCGAACACATCGGAGCCGAGCAGATCGTCGATCTCGGCCCGGGTGCGAACGATGGTGCTGCACGGCTTGTCGAGGTGGCGGCCGAGGGCGTCCTCGATGGTGTTCTCCAGATCAGCCAGCTCACCGGGGCCGTGCTCGGACGACTCGAACAGGACGTTGCCGGTCGAGATCACCGCACGGACCTGGCGGAACCCGAGATGCTCCACCACCCTCACCAGCTCGGCGTTGCGCATCTTCGGGTTGTTCGGGTTGATCCCCCGGAGCAGGGCGACGTAGGCGGACACCGACGACACGGTACCGACAGCACTCCGAACCGACTGCGCCGCCACGACGGGACCGGAGTAGACCAGAACATCGTGACCAGGGACCATCGTTGAGAACTCCGGACGTCGACGGTGCCGGCGCCGCCAGCACGCCACGTGAGCCGCGGCTGGCGCCGTCGCAGGACCCAGCCGAACGCATCCACGACAAGCGGTGGTGGACCCTCGCGGTGCTCTGCCTCAGCCTCGTGCTCACCGTGGCCGGGAACGCCTCGCTCAACGTCGCCCTCCCCGACATCCAGGCCCGGCTGGGCGCGGAGCCGAGCGCGCTCCAGTGGATCGTCGACGTCTACGCGCTCGTGTTCGCCGGCCTGCTCCTCCCGGCCGGTGCGCTGGCGGACCGCTTCGGACGCAAGACCGCGTTGCAGGGAGGTCTGGTGATCTTCATGCTCGCCGCGCTGGTGGTGTCGACCCTGGGCTCGGAGACCTGGCACCTGGTTGCGGCCCGTGCGGTCATGGGCTTCGGTGCGGCGTTCATCATGCCGGGGACGCTGTCGATCCTCACCAACGTGTTTCACGACGCCACCGAACGGCGCCGGGCCATCGCCATCTGGGCTGGGTTCGCCGGGCTGGGCGGAGCGTTGGGGACGGTGGTGTCGGGGTTCCTGCTGGAGCACTACTCGTGGACGTCGACGTTCATCGTCAACGTGCCCATCGCCGGTCTGGCACTGGTGGCCGGGCTGTGGCTGGTGCCCAACTCGTCTGATCCGCACGACGCGAAGATGGACCCTCCGGGTGTGGTGCTGGCGATCGCCGGGCTGGGATCGCTCCTGTACGCCATCATCGAGGCACCCCACCGCGGTTGGCTGAGCCCCGAGACGCTCGGGGTGGGTGGAGTGGCCGCGCTGGTGGTCGCCGCGTTCGTGTGGTGGGAGCTCCGGACCGATCACCCCATGCTCGACGTGCGGCTGTTCCGCGACCGCACGTTTGCCATCGGGTCGTCGACGATCACCCTCCAGTTCATGGCGATGTTCGGCCTCTACTTCACCCTGGCCCAGTACCTCCAGCTGTCGCGGGGCTACTCCGCGCTGGAGACGGCGCTCATCGCCCTGCCGGTGGGCATCTTCGGCATGATCGGTGCGCCGATCAGCGCCCGCCTCGTTGCGGTCCACGGTCCGCGGCGCGTGGTCGGCTCCGGTCTGATCGTGTCGGGGAGCGGGCTGCTGCTCCTCGCCCTCACGGCCTCGCCCACCGCGCCGCTGCCCGTACTGATCCTCGGCTTCTCACTGGTCGGCCTGGGCAACGGACAGACCACCGCGCCGTCGACCACGCTCATCATGAACTCGGTGCCCCGGTCGCGTTCGGGAGTCGGATCCGCCGTCAACGACCTGTCGCGCGAGCTGGGTGGCGCTCTCGGCATCGCGGTGCTCGGTTCGGTGCTGGCCTCGATCTACCGGCACGACGTCGGAACCCGTCTCGGCGACATCTCCACCGAGGCGTTCGTGCGCGCCGAGAGCTCGATCACCGGTGCGTTCGAGGCGGCGGGCCTGGTGAGGGAGGCGGGTGACCCGGCTCTGGCCGACCGCATCGCCGACCAGGCGCGGGCTGCCTTCTCGACGGCGTTCGGTCGAACCATGTTGATGGGGGCGTGCGTGATGGCGATCAACTCGGCCATCGTGTGGCGCTTCCAGGGGCGTCATCGGAGCGCCACCGCCCCGACGCAGCCGCTGCCGATGGATCCGGAGGCCGCCGGAGAGGCTCGCGACGGCTGACGGCCGGGGGTCGAGCAGCGCCTTCCGAGCGGTCGTAGCGTTGGCGCCGTGACCAAGCTCGGATACCAGATGCCCAACTTCACCTATCCCGGCACCGCTCCCGCCGACCTGTTCGGCGTGGTGACCCGCCAGGCGAGAGAAGCCGACGAGAGCGGGTTCGACACGGTGATGGTGATGGACCACTTCTACCAACTGCCGATGCTCGGCCCGCCCGAGCTGGAGATGATGGAGTGCTACACGCTGCTCGCGGCGCTGGCCCAGCACACATCCAACGTCCGCCTATCGGCGCTGGTCACCGGCAACACCTACCGCAACCCGGCGATCCTGGCGAAGACGGTCACCACCCTCGACGTCGTCTCCGGCGGCCGGGCCCAGCTCGGCATCGGCGCCGGCTGGTTCGAGCTCGAGCACCGTGCCCTGGGCGTCGAGTTCGGCACGTTCACCGAGCGGTTCGAGAAGCTGGAGGAGGCGCTCCAGATCATCATCGGCATGTTCGAGGGCGACCAGCCGACCCTCGACGGCAAGTGGTACGAGGTGTCCGAGGCCATCAACTCACCCGCGCCGCTGAGCCGGATCCCGGTCATGATCGGCGGCGGCGGTGAGAAGAAGACCCTCCGCCTCGTGGCCCAGTACGCCGACGAGTCGAACCTGATCTGCGGGGTCGACGAGATCCCCCGCAAGCTCGACGCGCTGGCCGCCCACTGCGAGCGGTTGGAGCGCGATCGGTCCGAGCTCACGGTGTCGTACCAGGGCATCGCCTGCGTCGCGCCGACCCACGACCAGGCCGTGGCCGAGCTCGACTCGATGCTCGCGTCGAGGGGGATGGATCCCGCCTCGCTCGGGGAGGACGACGCAGCAGCCGTTCGAGCGATGGTCCCCCATGGGGACCCCGACGAGATCGGCGAGGTGTTCGCCGGCTACCTCGCCACCGGCATCGACGGCTTCACCGTCAGCGCTCCGGCGAACGGACACATCGAGGGGCGCGTCGGCCTCCTGGGCGAGACGCTCAGCGCGGTCCTGGCGTCCTGAACGAACGGTGGCAGCGCAGGTCCGGGCCGATACCGTCTGCCTGCCATGGACGAGACCGCTGCCAGCACGCGCGCGCCGGGAGACCGGCGAGCGGTACCGCCCGGCATGGCGACGCTGTTCATCGGGCTGGTCCTGCTGGCCACCGGCATCGCGCTCAGCATCCGGGCCGAGATCGGTGTCGCGCCCTTCGACGTGGTGACCACCGGGATCGTGTCGGTCACCGGCATCGAGATCGGCATAGCGGCCATGCTCACCCCGCTGGCCTTCATCGCGTTGTCGCTCGTGCTCGGCGGGCGGATGCGCGTCGGCACGCTGCTGTCGGTGGTCCTGGTCGGCCCGGTGCTCGGGCTGGTGCTCAGGGTGCTGCCCGTCCCCGAGGCCATGGCGCCGCGGGTGGGTCTGTTCGCGGTGGGGTTCGTGGTCCTCGCCGCCGGGATCACGGCCGTGGTGGTGGCCGACGTGGGACCGGGTCCGGCCGAGCTCCTCATGATGACGTTGCACGAGCGGGGAGTGGCGATCAGTCCGGCGCGCACCGCCATCGAGGTGGTCTCGGTGGCCGTCGGCTGGGCGATGGGCGGCCAGGTGGGTGCCGGGACGGTGATCTTCGCCCTCCTGATCGGACCCGTCCTCCAGCGCTTCTTGAACCTCGCCGGCTTCAGCTCCCGGGTGGCCGAGGTCCGGAGCGACTGCGCCAGCCCGGGAGCCTGAACCAGCCCGGGTCCTGAGCCAGCCCGGGTCCTGAGCCAGCCCGGGTCCTGAGCCAGC
>JAAZBK010000021.1 GCA_012513855.1 Acidimicrobiales bacterium | reverse complement strand
GTTGGGGGGTGGGGGGGTTGGGGGCATCTCGTGTCGTGTGGCGACGTGGTGTGCCCCGAACCTGGTGGGCCTCCAGGGTTGGGGGCATCTGGTGTCGTGTGGCGACGTCGTGTGCCCCGAACCTGACGGCCGCGTCGCCCCGGTCAGGCTCCGGGGGGCTCGGTGACGAAGTCGATGAGCTGCTCCACGGCACCGATGAGCGGGGGTTCGAGGTCGGTCCACGTCGAGACCTTGCCGAGGAGCTGCTTCCAGAACTGCCATGGTTCGACGTTGGCGCCGAGCCGGCGGATCACCCCTTCCTTCCACGGCTCGCCACGTGGCACGTCGGGCCAGGCCCCGATGCCGAGGACCGAGGGCTTCACCGCCTGCCAGACGTCGACGAAGGGGTGGCCGGTCACCAACACGTCGGGATGCTGCACGGCCGCGGCGATCCGGGTCTCCTTGGACCCGTCGACCAGGTGGTCGAGCAGGATGCCGAGCCTGCGCCCGGGGCGGGGACCAAAGGAGCGCACCACCTCGTCGAGGTGGTCGGCGCCCTCCAGCTGCTGCACCACCACGCCCTCCACCCGGAGGTCGTCGCCCCACACCTTCTCCACCAGTTCGGCGTCGTGGACGCCCTCGACCAGGATCCGACTGGCCCGAGCCACCTGCGCGGGCGCCTTGGGAACCGCGATGGAGCCCGATGCGGTCCGCTGGGCGGCTCCACCCGTGGCGGGGGCCGCCGGACCGCGCGGCTCCACCAGGGTCACGACCTGGCCATCGACCTCGAACCCGCCGGTGAGCAACCGCATGCGGTGCTCGAAGCCCTGACGGTCACGCACCTGGAGCACGCCGTTCACGAACCCGATCACGGTGCCGGTGATGGGCGTGCCCCTCTGCTTGACCACCAGTCCGGGTCGGGCGGGGACCACCGGGTGGCGGTCGCGGGGTCGCTTGGGACCGTCGAGGTCGATGGGCTCGGACAGGATTCCGTCGTTGCGGCGCCGGCGGGGGGTGCTCATGGTGACCGAGGGTACGGCCGCTGGCGCAGCGGTCCGGGGACACCCGGGCGGTCGGCGGCCACCGGCCGGACCAGGTCCGATGGCGCAGGTAGAGCCGTCGGAGGCGGGGGTTCGGCGGTGCGCTGCGTAGCCTTGACCCATGGCAGCAAGCGCTTGGTCGGTCACGCCCTCGGGACCCCTGCGGGGCGACGTCTTCGTGCGCGGCTCGAAGAACGCCGTCACCAAGCACATGGTGGCCGCGATCCTCGGCGAGGGCCCGAGCGTCCTGCGCCGGGTGCCCGAGGTGGGCGACGTCACGATCACCAAGGAGATCCTGCGGTCGCTCGGGGTGTCGGTCGACCACGACCAGACCACCGGCACCATCACCGTCGAGCCGAACTCGGAGGTCACCACCGAGGTCCCGCTCTCGTTCAGCGGTCTCAACCGCATCCCGATCCTCCTGCTCGGCCCGCTGCTGCACCGCACCGGCGAAGCGTTCGTCCCCCTGGTGGGCGGTGACCCCATCGGTCAGCGGCCGATCGACTTCCACGTCGACGCCCTCACCAAGCTCGGTGCCGAGATCGAGCGCACCGACGAGGGCATCCGAGCCAAGGCCAGCCGGCTCCACGGGGCCAAGCTCGAGCTTCCCTACCCCAGCGTGGGCGCCACCGAGACCGTCCTGCTGAGCGCGGTCCTGGCCGAGGGGCGGACGGTGCTGCGCAACGCGGCCACCGAGCCCGAGGTCATCGAGCTCGCGCTGTTCCTCCAGCGCATGGGCGCCCGCATCGAGCAGTCGCCCGGACGAAAGTTCACCATCGACGGCGTGGAGTCGCTCCGGGGTGCAGAGACGTCGCTCGACGGCGACCGCAACGAGGCCTTCAGCTACCTGGTGGCGGGTCTGGTCACCGGGGGTGAGGTGCGAGTCCACGGGTGCGCTCAGGACCGGCTGGTCACCGCCATCACCACCCTCAACCGCATGGGCGCGCAGTTCACCATCACCGACGAGTACGTCCAGGCCTCCGCGCCCGACGGGCTCCGTCCCGCGGCGGTGCAGACCGAGACCCACCCCGGGTTCATGACCGACTGGCAGACCCCGCTAGTGGTCCTGTTCACCCAAGCCGACGGCATGTCGGTGTTGCACGAGACGGTCTACGAGGACCGCCTGGTCTACGTCCCGGCCCTCAAGCAGATGGGTGCCGAGATCGAGCTGTTCAGCACCTGCCTCGGCGGAGAGTCCTGCCGGTTCCACGACACCAACTCCAAGCACTCGGCCGTGGTGAAGGGGGTGTCGAAGCTGCGTGGGGCCAACGTCGACGTCCCCGACGTGCGCGCCGGGTTCTCGTCGGTCATCGCCGCGGCCATCGCCGACGGGCCGTCGGTGATCAACGGGATCCACCACCTCGAGCGCGGCTACCACCGTCCCCTGC
>JAAZBK010000020.1 GCA_012513855.1 Acidimicrobiales bacterium | reverse complement strand
GAGCTGATGATCGACGGCCCGACCACGAACAAGCGGGGTGGCAGGCCGGGGTCGTCGGCGGTGCGAACGCGGAGGTCGAGCTCCCCGGAGGCCACCAGCGCCAGAGCCTCGGCGAGGCGTTCGGCCGGTGGGACCAGACCCTGGTGGGCGGTCGTGACGTGGTTGCGGACCGCCCGGTACAGCTCGGGCTGCCATCGGTGTTCGGGCGACAGCGCCTTGAGGTCTGGCCCGACGTCGCCTCCGGTGGCCCACGCCCGCACCATCTCGGGGCGGTGGACGCCGTAGCGGTCGAACAGGTCGGCGATGGGACCGGCCCGACTGGCGAGGGTGACGCCGGTGGGCAGTTCGTTGCGACGGAGCCGCGGGTGGATGCACGACGACGGGTCGGCCATGACGTCGAGCACGCTCCAGACCAGGCGCTCGACCTCCCACGGATCGCTGTCGTCTGTCCGTCCGCTCAGGTGGCCGTGACGCCGCAGGATCCGCCACCGCAGCGAACCGGGGAACGGCATCTCGATGTTGGCGGCGATGCCAGACGAGGATCCCGCAGCTCCGAGCCTCTCGGCGAGACGAAACCGCAGCCAGCTTCGGAACCCGAGCGAGGGGACGATCACCAACTCGCTCTGGAACGGATCGTCCAACGGCGTGGCCAGATGGTCGACGAGGGCGTCGACGAGATCCTCGGCCCGGTCGGCCACCCCAACGTGAAGCATGGGAGGAAGGTACCCGGGGGCGGTGACAGTCGGGTCCGGCGCTCGGGATTCGAGCGTGCCCGGCCGGGTCGTGGCGACGGTGAGGCCCGTTCGGCTCAGGCGCTGCCGGCGTCGCGTTCGCTGTTGCCGGCCAACGCGTCGAGCAGGGCGCCCAGCGCCGCCTCGCAGGTGGCGTCGCACACCTCCTCGGGCGAACCGCTGAAGTGGTGGAGCGACGCGTCGGAGGTGCCCGCATGGCACACGCCTATCCAGACCGTCCCCGGGGGCTGGCCGTCCTGCTCGTCGGGGCCGCCGACACCGGTGACCGCGATCGTGGTGGTGGCGCCGAGCAGGCGGGCCACGCCGCCGGCCATGTCCCTGGCGGCTTCTGCCGACACCACCGGGCCCGGACGGACCTGCAGGACGTCGTGCTTGACCTGGGTGGCGTAGGACACCACGCCGCCCAGGAACCACTCGCTGGCGTCGTCGGCCCGGGCCAGGTGGCTCGACAGCAGGCCGCCGGTGAGCGACTCGGCCACCGCTATGCGGTGTGATCCCGACATGGCCGAGCGGGCGATTCGGCTGGCGAGGTCGGCGCTCTGCGAATCGGGCTGGTCGCTCACGGTCGGCGGGACCCGGTCACGCCGGTTCGTTGGGCTCGGCGATCACCGGATCGTCGATGGTCTCGCCCGGTGACTCAGATCCCGGGTCCGACCCGTCGCCCGTGGCCGCCTCGTCTTCTTCGAGGTCGTGCCGGCCCTCGACGTCTCGGTCGGCGTCCCTCTCGGCCCGGTCGGAGCCCGGACGCTCGACATCGGGCGAGCGGCGGTCCGGGTGGTCTCCGGCTGGAGCGTCGGTTGGCTCGTCATCGAAGTCGGTCATGGGGCCGCGCTACCCGCGGGGAGGGAGCGCAAACGCAGGTCGTGGTGCTGATCGCCCGTGAGGATCGTCGTTGACCAGGAGGCTCGGTCAGGTGCCGGTGAGATCAGCCACCAGGGGAGCGAAGTCGCGGGCCTTGTCGCCGGGGATGACGTGGTACGAGTAGCCCCAGCGCTCCCGGCGCTCGGCGATCCGCTCGGCCACCTCGTTCCTGGAGCCCACCAGGGCGAGCGGCGACTGGCGCAGCGAATCGGCGTCGGTGCCGAACAGCTCGGCCATGACGTCGGCCACCGACGGATCGTCGGTGATCTCGGCCACGGCGAGCCAGGCGTTCAGCTCCAGGTCGGCGAAGCGGTCGCCCGCTCCCTCCTTCACCCAGGCGACCTTCTGGTCGATCCGCTCGGCCAGGCCGTCGTGGGCCGCCTCCTGGTCGATCTCGCCCGAGTGGATCGAGGCGTTGACGCCCACGATGTCGGCCGTGGCCCCGGCCCACTTCAGCAACCGCGGCGCCCCGCCACCCACCAG
>JAAZBK010000205.1 GCA_012513855.1 Acidimicrobiales bacterium | reverse complement strand
GTTCCTGCGGGGGAGGGACGACGAGCGCGACATCAGCCACCCGAACTGGTTCAGCGACGACGAGATAGACATCGCCCGCTGGCTCGCCGAGAGCGAGGAGGAGTCGGAGCGGGAGTTCGAGCTCGACGGCATGTGGTCGAAGACCCACCCACCGCCGCCAGCCGAGCCGTCGGACCACGAGGCCCAGCCGCCTTCGCCGGAGCGCCTTCCGTCGCCTCCGGCCACACATCCCCCACCCGACGCTGCGCCTCCAGCAGCCGATGTCACCCCCGACCCGGAGCGCCTCGCCCCGCGGACCGTGAGGGTCCCGGTGGTCGACGCGCCGACAGAGGGCCTCGCCGATCGACCGACCATGGCCCCGGATCAGGCCACTCCACCGGAGACCTTCAGGGGGTTTCCGGTCCAGGAGCTGATCGACGACTTCCGAACGGCGTGCATCTCGCGTCAGATCGACGACCGTCAGATCGCCATGCAGAAGCAGAACCGGGTGTTCTTCCAGATCTCGAGCGCCGGGCACGAGGCCCTCTCGCTCGGTCTGGCACGCCACCTCCGCCCGGGGTACGACTGGTTCTTCCCCTACTACCGCGACCAGGCGCTCGTGCTCGGGCTCGGCGTCACCCCCACCGAGATCCTCATGCAGGCCGTGGGGTCGGCCGAAGACCCATCGAGCGGCGGGCGCCAGATGCCGGCGCACTGGGGTTCCAAGCGGCTCAACATCGTCACCCAGTCCAGCCCCACCGGGAGCCAGTGCATCCCCGCGGTGGGATGCGCCGAGGCCGGCCGGTACATCGTGCGACGGCCCCAGCTGCCAGACAGCGGGGCCACGTCGGCTGCCTACGGCGACGAGCTCACCTACGTGAGCCTCGGTGAGGGAGCGTGCAGCGAGGGCGAGTTCTGGGAGAGCCTGAACACCGCAGCCAACCTCCACCTACCGGTGCTGTACCTGGTGCCCGACAACGGGTTCGCCATCTCCGTGCCGTTGAGCGATCAACACCCGGCGCCGGTCCACGAGCTGGTCCGCGGGTTCCGTGGCCTGGCCGTCCACCACCTGGACGGCACCGACTACTTCGGTGTGCGCCGTGCCGCCCAGGACATCGTCGAACACATCCGCGCTGGTGTCGGACCCGCCCTCATCCACGCCGACGTCGTGCGGCCCTACTCGCACTCGGCCGCCGACACCCAGAGCAAGTACCGGTCGGTGGAGGAGCTCGCCGAGGAGGCCCGCCGTGACCCGCTCGACCGGCTGGAGCGGGAGTTGGTGGAAGGTGGCGTACTCACCGTCGAACAGGCCGCCGCGGTGCGCGAAGAAGCGCGCGAGGTCGTGATCCAGGCGGCCAAGGCCGCGGTGGCGGCTCGCCAGCCCGACCCGGACACCGTCTCCCACCACGTGGTGGCTCTGCCCGAGGTCCCGCTGCCCCGCACCGACGACGCGGGCGATCCGGCGTCCGCGGAGGCGGGCGAGCCCGTTCCGATGGGAGAGGCGATCAAGCGCGTGCTCCACGAGGTCATGGCCGCCGACGAGCGGGTGCGCGTTTTCGGCGAGGACGTGGCCGACGCCCGCGACCAGGTGCTGGCCGGCGTGGAGGGCAAGGGCGGTGTGTTCGGAACCACCCACGGTCTCCAGCGGGCGTTCGGCCAGGCCCGCTGCTACAACACGCCCCTGTCGGAGGCCAACATCGTCGGACGCGCCGTCGGTCAGGCCCTCAGAGGGCTACGCCCCGCTCCCGAGGTCCAGTTCTTCGACTACATCTGGCCGGCCATGACCCAGATCCGCAGCGAGGCGGCCACCATCCGCTGGCGGTCCAACGGGGAGTTCACGTGCCCGATGGTGCTGCGGGTGCCCATCGGCGGCTACCTCACCGGGGGCAGCATCTGGCACAGCCAGTCGGGCGAGTCGATCTTCGCCCACATCCCCGGGTTGCTGATCGCGATGCCGAGCCGGGTCAGCGACGCGGCCGGTCTGCTCCGCTACGCGTTCACGTGCGACGACCCGGTGATGTTCCTGGAGCACAAGCACCTCCTCCGCCAGCCCTACACGGTCGATCCCATGCCGTCGGACGACTTCGTGCTGCCGTTCGGCGTCGGTGCCATCCGACGCCCCGGCGACGACCTCACCGTGGTCACGTGGGGAGCCACGGTGGAGAAGTCCATCCAGGCCGCCGGGACCCTCGCCGACCGCGAGGGGATCGAGGCGGAGGTGATCGACCTCCGGACGATCAGCCCGTGGGACCAGCAGTTGGTGGCCGACAGCGTCGCCCGGACCAGCCGGGTGCTGGTGGTGCACGAGGACACCATCACGGCCGGCTTCGGCGCGGAGGTGGCGGCGTGGGTCGCTCAGAACTGCTTCGGCGATCTCGACGCGCCGGTGTCGAGGGTCGGTGCGCTCGACACCCACGTGGCCTACAACCCGGTGTTGGAGAAGGCGATCCTCCCCCAGGTCGACGGCATCGCCTCGGCCATGCTGGACCTCGCCGACTACTGAGACCGTCCCGGATCAGCTCTCCCGAGCCCGGCTGGTGAGACCGTCAGCCCGTGAGGTCGGTCAGCCGGCGAGTCGGTGGGTCGGTCAGCTGGTGAGGTTGGCCACGATGTGGCTGACGTCCTGCACCAGGAGCACCAGCAGGAGGCCGATGATGCACACCGCGATGGCCGAGAAGTGCCAGCGCCACTTGTGATCGGCGGCGAAGAACCGCCGGATGGTGAACACGTCGCAGACGATGGCGACGGTGCCGATGAGCAGACCGACGACCGGGCCCACGCCGGTGGCGAAGCCGATGGCCGGAGCCAGGAACGGGAACACCACGTAGGTGAGCGTGCAGCGCACCGCCGAGATGAACATCGAGCGCTGGAACGACCTCTGGGCCACGGCCTCCGATACCTGGCGGGGCCGGTCGCTGATGCGCAGCAGCCGTCGCACGAACACGTCGGCTTCGGAGCGGTGCACCGGCGCGGCAGCAGGCCGGACCGGGCAGGCGTCGGCCGCGGCTGGCATCACCTTGGTGAGCGCCTCGTGCGGGAAGGGGCACGCGCCAGCCGGAGCGGAGTCGGCGACGGGGTCGATGGGCAGGTCGGCGACCGGTGCTGACTCCATGATGGGCAAGGCTAGAGATCGCGGCGGCGCGATGGAAACCGGTGGATTCAGAGCGCTCGGTCGACCCGTCGTACGCTGCGGCGCGTGCTTCCGCGCCCCATCGCCAAGCGCGTCCACCGCGTCGCCAACGAGATCGTCCAGCGGGGGTGGGCTCGGCTGAGGGTCACCGGGGCCATCGCTCCCGGGACCGCCGCCGCGGAGCGCTTCGGGTCCTTCGGCGAGGGAAGCGTCATCGCCTTCCCCACGGCCACCCTCTACGGGGAGGCTCAGATCCACATCGGAACCGGCACCATGGTGAGCACCTGGTGCACCCTGGCCGCCGGCTACTCGCCCACCCAGACCACCGTTCCCCCGCGGGCGCTGGTGATCGGCGACCGCAGCGTGATCGGCATGCGCTCGGGGATCGTGGCCCACGAGTCGGTGGTGATCGGCGACGACGTGTGGTTCGGCCAGGAGATCTACGTCACCGACGCCAACCACGGCTACCAGGACCCCCACACACCGCCCGGGCTCCAGTTGGGACAGCACGAGCCGGTGGTGATCGGCGACGGCACCTGGATCGGGCACGGGTCGGTGATCCTGCCGGGGACCAACATCGGCAAGCACGTGGTGGTGGCGGCGGGGTCGGTGGTGAGGGGCGACATCCCCGACCGGGCCGTCATCGGGGGCGTGCCCGCCCGGATCATCCGCCGTCACGAGCCGGGCGTGGGGTGGGTACGGCCCGACGGCACGGGCGACGTCACGCCGGAGCTGCCCACCGTCCGACCCGAGGACCTGGCCCGGCTGGCCGACATGGACGACGACGAGATCAGCCGACTCGACGAGCCACCAGGTCGGTGACCCTGCGGCCGGCTCGCACGCCCCGACGCTCGTAGGTGGTGACCGGCCGCTCCGGTCGGGGCGATGCCCACGGCAACGGTGGCGGTGGCGGTGGCTCACCCTCGGCGCCGTCGTCGGCCCTCGTGCCATCGACGTCGGACGTTCCGAAGGCGTCGGATCCCTCGGCCCGGGCCAGGGCCAGGTCGGTGAGGGCCTGCTCGGGGGCGAGGATCTCGAGGCGGGGCTCGTCCATCAGTGCGTGCGCGACCTGGAGCGCGTAGCCGTCCCAGTCGGTGGCGACGTGGAACCATCCGCCCACGGGCAGGAGGTCGGCCACGAGGGAGACGAACGCCCGGTCGACCAACCGCCGGGAGCGGTGGCGGGCCTTGGGCCACGGGTCGGGAAAGAGCACGCGAACCCCGTCGATCCGGGGTCGATCGCCCTCGTCGGGCTCTTCGCCATCGTCCGGCCGCGCCGGCAGATCCATGAGCGTGTCGAGGAGCCTGATCACGTCGGTCTCGACGATCCGGACGTTGGCGCGACCGTCGGCGTCCAACGCCTGGAGCATCCGGGCGAGGCCGGGGCGGTGCAGCTCGACCGCCAGCACGTCGTGGTCCGGGTGGCGACGAGCCCAGTCGAGCGTGGCTTCTCCGGTGCCGACCCCCACGTCGAGCAGACGTGGCGCCGACCGGCCGAAGCTGGCGGTCAGCCGGCCTTCGGTGAGCGGTTCCTCGAGCGGGTCGGCCATCGCCCACTTGGGGAGCAGGTCGATCAGCGCGGTGCGCTTGGCCGCCGACATGCGGCCGCGGCGACGGGTGGTCCGGACCGCGAACGGTGCACCGGACTCGGGTAGCTCGCGGTCCGGGGTCACGGCTCCCATGTTGGTCGGCCGCTCGGGAACCTCCGCAACCGGCCGCTACCGTTCGGGTCGTGACGCCCGCCCCCGAGACCCGCTGCAACGGCCGTCGGCCACTTGGCGGAGGCTGGCGTGGTCAGGGCGGGTTCACCGTGTCGGAGCTGCTGCTGGTGTCGGTGTTCGTGATCGGCCTGATCGTGGTGGCGGTGAACTCGGCGCAGGGCATCCAGGCGGAGAACCGCCGCAGCAACTGCCAGACCGAGCTTCGCAACCTCAAGATGGCGGTGGCCGAGATCCACGCGTCCGAGGGGTCGTATCCGAGCTCGCTGGACGAGGTGATCAGGAGCAGCGACGTCGAGCTGGAAGACGTCGACGCCTACGAGTTGCGCTCGGACGGGTCGGACCAGCCGCCGGAGTACGTGCCCACCGGTCAGTGCTGATCGGCCGCGAGCGCCACCGGGTCAAGTAGGGGAGCGTTCGCCCGGCGCGCGGTGCGGCGGGCGCCGAGCGTGAGCGCGGTGGCCACGACGGCGGCGAGCACGTTGCCCCCCAGCCAGGCGCTGCGGGCACCCTCGATCCCGTGATCGGGGACCAGCACCAGGGCAGGGCCGATGATGGCGACCGTGAGCGTGACCGTGATGATCACGGTGATCGCGTGGCGGTGCAGGATGCGGGCTTCGCTCAGGAACAGCGATGTGAGCGCCCAGGGGACGCCGGCGAGCATCATGGCCGGGAGGATCTCGGCCGCGTCGCGGTAGCCCTCGCCGTACGCGGCCACCACGACGCTCTTGCCGGCGAAGGTCACCAGGGCGCCGACGGCCATCAGGCCGATGGCGAGCACCAGCGCCAGCTTCATCTGGGCTGCCACCTGCGCTCCGTCCTTCCCGCCCTCGGCCAGCAGCGCCTGGCCGATGGCAGAGGGGACGTAGAAGGCGATCGACACGATCCCCCAGGCCACGTAGAAGCTCGAGTTGGTGACGCTGCTGACGTTGACCAGGACGATCACCGGCAGGGCGAAGTAGGGCGCCTGGTAGGCGAGGGTCGACAGGTAGTTGATGCCCGCGTAGCGCACCGCGTCCCTGGTGTGGGCCGGACGGGGGGACAGCCGGTGGCGACCGCCCGACGTGCGGTTGATGAGGGCCATGCCCACGAAGCCCGACAGCGCCACCGGTCCGCCCAGGTAGGCGAACAGCAGGAGCGAGCGGTGGTCGGAGGCCTGGCCGATGTATATGAGAGCGACCTTGAGGATGCTCACCGCCAGGATGCGGAAGAGCACCAGACCCCAGCGCCGCATGGTCATCGCCCGGACGTCGATGATCAACGACCAGGCCGAGCCCATGACGATGAGGACGAAGGCGCCGAAGCCGAGGACCGGCTGCCAGTCCCAGAGGACGTTCGCCGCCGGGGGGTGGACGATGCCGAGGTAGAGCGCCGACGTCACGATCGACGCGGCGGCGGTGGCGAGCGCCCCCCACGTGAAGACGGTGTGGCTGTCGTCGGACCGGTCGGCCGCGTAGCGGGCCACGGCCACGGGCAGGCCCAGGCCGGCCAGGTAGACCACGAACATGGTCGACGTGTAGAGGGCGGTGGCGTCGCCGAACTGGGCCTTGGTGTCGAGCTGGGCGGCGATGAGCGAGAAGAGCATGCCGCCGACGCCCTGGACGGCGGCGCCCACCACCAGAACGCTCGACCCTGCGAGGAGGTGCCGGTGCCGGCCCGTGGCCCGGTCGCGGAGCGTTCGGCGGACCGGCCCGGAGGAGCCGTCGGGTGATGGGGGGTGCTCTCCGCCGGACCCGGGGTCGGTGGTGACCGAGGTGGCTGAAGAGGGGTCCGTCACAGTTGATCCACTCTAGAGCTGTGCCGTTCGCGTCGAAGGGTTGGGGCGGGAACGGTTGCGCGACCTTGACCCACGGGTCAAGTTTGGGCCACCCTCACCCGGTGACCGATGCGAACGCCGCACCCGAGCCAGTGCCGCGGGCGCCCTTGCGCGACGAGGTCGCCGGATCGGATCTGCGGCCCCATCCCGGCACCCGCCGGCCGGATCGCTTCCGCCACGTGGACAGCGACGGACTCTCCATCGCCGTGTGGGAGTGGGGAGAGCCCGACGCTCCGCCGGTCCTTTTCACCCACGGAGGATTCGACTTCGCCGGGACGTTCGACGGGCTGGCGCCGCTGGTGGCCGATGCCGGCTGGAGGGTGGTGTCGTGGGACCAGCGCGGCCACGGCGATTCCGAGCGGGCCCACCTCTACTCGTGGGGCGCCGACCGGCGTGACGCGCTGGCGGTGATGGACAGCATCGGCACCGACCCGATCCCGGTGGTGGGCCACTCCAAGGGTGGTGCCCTGATGCTGTCGGTGGCCGACGCCGTGCCCCACCGGATCAGCCACCTGGCGAACCTCGACGGCCTTCCCACCTCTCGCCTCTGGCCGGACGTCCCCGAGCACCACCGCACGGAGATGCGCCGCGGCGAGCTTGCGGCCTGGCTGGACCACCGCCGTGCTGCCCGAACCAAGATCCGGCGCCCCGGCACCATCGAGGACCTCGCCGACCGACGCCGGCGGATGAACCCGCGCCTGTCGCCCGAGTGGCTGCAGTACCTGGTGCCGATCGGCGGATACCAGCAGGCCGACGGCTGGCGTTGGAAGATCGATGCTTCGCTGCGGATGGGCGGCTTCGGACCGTGGCGGCCCGAGTGGTACACCCACCTGCTCGCATCGATGGGCATGCCCGTGCTCTGCGTCCTCGGCCTGGAAGTGGAGGTGATGGGCTGGGGGACCCTGCCCGAGGACGTCGTGTCGATCCTGCCGGCCAACGGCCGGTTCGCCCCGCTGGAGAACGTCGGCCACTTCGTCCACATCGAGGCTCCCGAGGTCGTGGCCGGCCTGATCCTGGAGCTGATTTCGTGACCACCGTCCGCCTCCGACACGTCCACACCGACCTCGCCCTGCACCAGCTGCGAGACCGCGACGGCGGAGCCCATCCGCTCCTGTTGCTGCACGGGCTCGGCGAGCGCACGCCCGATTCGGTGCCGCTCATCGCCGGTGCGTGGCCCGGCTCGGTCTGGGGCCTGGACTTCACCGGTCACGGCGACTCGTCCCGACCGAGCTGCGGTGGTTACACCGCCGAGGTGCTGCTGGCCGACGTCGACCACGCGCTGGAGGTGCTGGCCGACGACGGCCCGGTGACGATCCTCGGTCGGGGGCTGGGGGCCTACGTCGGGCTGCTCATCGCCGGGGCGAGGGCCGAGCTGGTGGCGGGCACCGTCCTCACCGATGGCCCAGGCCTCGCCGGGGGCGGCCCCAGCCAGCACTCGCCGAGCATCACCCATGCGCGTGGTGGGGTCGATGTGCTCCAGCGGTCGGGGGCCGACCGCGCCGCCCGGCTCGACCCGGATAAGCCCGATCCGTACGCGCTGTTGGAGCTGGCCATCGACGTGCGGCCCGCCGACTACGCCACCACCTACGCCCGCCTGGCCGTCGAGCTCTCCCCGGTCGACCAGCCGTTGAGCGTTGCCACCGTCGCCCGGCATCCCTGGATCGACGCGGTGGCCGACCTTCCCGGCGTGGTTCGAGAGCGCGCCGCCGACGCGCTGCGCCGCTTCGCCGCCTGACGCCCGCCTGACCTACGCGTCGCCGGACCCGTCAGGCTCGTCTGGTGGGCCTACGCGGTCCGGGCGACCACGAAGTCGGCGAGGTCGCGCAGCGCGAGCTTGGCGTCGGGTGCCGCCGGCATCGGATCGATCGCCGCGACCGCCCTGGTGACCAGGTCGGAGATCTCCCGTTCGACGGCAGCCACCGCGCCGGTGTCGCTGAGCACCGTCTGGATGGCCTCGACGCCCTGATCGTCGAGGTCGGTGTCGCCCACCCGCGCCAAGAGCTCCAGCTGGGATCGACTGGCGTTCTCGTGGGCGATGGAGAGGAGGAGGGTGGGCTTGCCCTCGCGGAGGTCGTCGCCCACCGGCTTGCCGGTGAGAGCCGCGTCGCCGAAGGCGCCGAGCACGTCGTCGCGGAGCTGGAACGCCTCGCCCAGCGGATCTCCGTAGCGGCTCAGAGGCTCGGCCAGGACCTGGTGGCCTCCGGCGAGCGCCGCGCCCAACTGCAACGGACGCTCGATCGTGTACTTGCCGGACTTGTAGCGGGCGATGCGCCGGCTGCCCGCCCGGTCGCGTCGGGCGGTGGCCGTGCCCATGAGGTCGAGGTACTGGCCGGCGTTGAGCTCGATGCGCAGCTCGTCCCAGACGCGGTCGACCTCGACGGGTCCGCGGGGCAGGAGCTGGTCGGCATACACGAAGGCCAGGTCTCCCACCACGATGGCCACACCTTCACCGAAGCGGCGCGGCTCTCCCGTGCCGTGGAGCTGCCGGTGGGCGCTCATGAAGCGGCGGTGCACTGCGGGTGCCCCGCGCCGCACCGCCGAGCCGTCCATGACGTCGTCGTGGATCAGCGCGAACGCCTGGAGCATCTCGAAGGCCGCGCCCGCTTCCACGATGCGGGGGTCGTCGGGATCTCCGCCGGCCGCCACGAAGCCCCAGTGGCAGAACGTCGGGCGGAGGCGCTTGCCCCCGTTGAGCACCAGTTCCCGGAGGGCGCGCAGCGGCTCTTCCAACGCGGGATCGAGGGCCGACCAGCGCAACCGCTCCCTCTCCAGGAACTCGTCGACCGCCGCCTCGACCCGACCTCCGATCCACGCGAGATCGCCGGGCAGGACCGCTCCGGTGGAGCGGGCCACGGCTGGCTCGGTTTGCTGGGTGGGCGGCGGGCCGACCATGGCTGGCCACCCTACGGCCGAGTCGTTGAAATGCCTCCATCGAGCAGCAGGAGCGGCGCGTCTGCTGCCTGCCGCTCCGGTGCTCCTAGCCTTGGGCCATGCCCGACCTCCGGCTGCGTCGACGGCGTTCGTCGCTCGTGCGGGCGATCGTTTCGTGCCTGTTGCTGGTCTCCGTCGCGTGCAGTCGCGACGGGTTCGAGGACCGCACTGCGGTGGTCGAGGCAGGCGATCGCACCGTCAGGTACCAGGTCGACTCGTGTGGCCTCGACGGTTCGACCCTCTTCGTGGTCGGACGGTCGGACCAGGGCGAGATCCTCCAAGCGGTGGTCGAGCTTGCTGACGACGGGTCCACCGGCGTTGCGGCGGCGTCCGGGTTCACCGCCGACGTGGGAGCCGATCTCCTGGCGTCCTTCGGCGCCACTGCGTGGAGTCGTCGCGGCGGTGTGGGCGACCCGCCGGGCTCGGTCTCGTGGTCGCGGCTCAGGGGTGCTCGCATCCAGATCGCCGGCGAGGCCGAGCCGCTCGACGAAGAGGGGCGACAGGTGGCGTCGGGTTCGTCGACCCCGGCGGTGCGGGTGGAGGTCGACGCCCGCTGCGACCAGCGCGATCAGGCCGGTTCGGGATAGGCCGCGATCGTGATGGGGGCGGGACGGGCTGGGGCGAGGCGGGCCGGGGTGGGCCGGCGGAGATGGTCGGGACGTCGCCTCGGGCCCGGATGTCCCTGCGCGGGTCAGTCGCGGCCGTCGTCAGGCGACTGCGCGTCGTCGGTCCCGGTGAGGCCTTCGACCACGCTGCCGACCTGGACGCGGGCGGCCTCGATCCGTTCGCGACAGCGTGCGACCAGCTCGGCGGCCCGGGCGACGTCGACCGCGATCCGATCGACGTCGGGCTCGGCGTGCTCCAGGCGGTCGAGGATCTGCTCGAGCTCGTCGAGCGCCGCGGCGTAGCCCAACTCGCTGGCGGGGGTGGGTTCACTCATCTGGGGCTCCTGGCACAGGGTCGGGGGCGGTGGTGGCGGAGTCGGTGGTTGCTGGTGTGGTCGCGATCACCTTGCTGGTGAGCGTGCCGTCGGCCACCCGGGTGGTGATGACGGCGCCGGCTTCGAGCCCGGTGATCGACCTGACGGCGCGGCCCTGCTGGTCGGTGGTGATGCTCCAGCCACGGGCCAGGGCGTGGACCGGATCGTGGGCCCGAACCCGGGCTGCCAGCCCGTCGAGGTCGCGGCCGGCCACCTCGACGGCTCGGGTGGAGCGCGTTCGGACCGCAGCTGCTGAACGGTCGACGGCCGCGGTGGCGTGGGTGACCGAGCGGTGTGCAGCTCGTGCCACCCGAGCGTTGGTGGAGACGAGGCGCGCGTCCTCGACCCGCAGTACCCGTTCGACGCCCTTGGCCACCCGCTGCCGCCGCCGATCCAGGCGGCGATCGGCTGCCGCGGTGGCGGTCAGCGCCGCCTGGCGGCCGCGCTCCCAGCACTGGTCGATCCGGCTCAGGTAGGCGGCCACCATCGTGACCAGGGCGGCGGCCGCAGCCGTGGGCGTCTTGCAGGCGGTGTGGGCCACCTCGTCGGCCACCGAGCGATCTATCTCGTGCCCGATCCCCGTGAGCACGGGCACGGGCAGGGCGGCGATCGCCCGCGCCAGGTCCTCGGCGTCGAAGGTGGCCAGGTCGGTGGTGGCGCCTCCGCCCCGGGTGAGGAGGACGACGTCTACGGGATCGGTGCGGTCGGCGACGCCGTCGGCGACCCGGGCGAGCGCGCCCACCACCTGTCCGACCGACGCCTCCCCCTGGGTGCGGACGTCGTACAGGCGCACCTGGAACGCGAAGCCGCTGGCGTCGAGTTCGGACATGACGTCGGCGTGGGCGGCGGACCCCTTGCTGGTGATCAGCGCGATGCGCAACGGCACGATCGGCACCGGGTTGGCGGCGTTGGCGTCGAGCAGGCCCTCGGCCCGGAGCGCGGCCAGCACGCGGTCGCGGTCTGCCTTCAGCCGGCCCAGCGTGAACGCCGGGTCTATTCCGCTCATCCGCAGCTGCAGGGTGCCCCGAGGTTCGTACCAGCGCAGCCGGGCCTGGATGCGCACCTCGATGCCGTCCTCCATGCGGATCGAGCCGCCTGCCCGGGTGATCTGGCGGTTCACCACGGCCCGCTCCGGTGCGAGCAGCGTGACCGACAGCATCGACCTCGGTGTGACGCCGCCCTCGGTCGGCTCCACCAGGTCGAAGTAGACGTGACCGTTGGCCGAGCGGCTGAGGTTGCGGATCTGGCCGCTCACCCACATGTCGGTCGGGAAGGCCTGGGCGGTGAGCCGGGCGATCTGCGCGGCCAGCTCCGGCACGGTGAGGGTGGGGCCCTCGACCGAACCGGGGTCGAACAGGGTGCCGCCACCTGACGGTGGTGAGGACGGTGTCGTCACGGCCCGGGACCGTACCCGGAGGGGCTGACAAGACGCGCAGAGGGCCGCACCTCGTGGTGCGGCCCTCGAACGATGGGCGGGGCGGTGAGCCACCCCACCCCCACGGGTAGGTGGGTCAGCTGCTGAGGTTCTGGCTGACGAAGTCCCAGTTGACCAGGTTGGTCATGAAGTTCCCGATGTAGTCGGGGCGGGCGTTGCGCCAGTCGATGTAGTAGGCGTGCTCCCACACGTCGATGGTGAGCAGGGCCTTGACGCCGTGCTTGAGCGGGAGGTCGGCGTTGGCGGTCTTTTGGATCTTGAGGCCGCCGTCGTCGACCAGCCAGGCCCAGCCGGAGCCGAACTGGGTCTTGGCGGCCTCGGTGAACTCCGAGGCGAACGCGTCGTAGGAACCGAACGCCGAGTTGATGGCGTCGCCCAGCTCGCCTCCGGGGGTGCCGCCGCCGGTGGGCGACAGGCAGTTCCAGTAGAAGGTGTGGTTCCAGACCTGGGCGGCGTTGTTGAACAGCCCGCCCGGGTCGGCGGCGAGGATGATCTCCTCGAGCGACGAGTCGGCGTGCTCGGTGCCCTCGATCAGGCCGTTGAGGTTGTTGACGTAGGCGGCGTGGTGCTTGCCGTAGTGGTACTCGATGGTCTCCTTGGAGAGACCCTTGGACTCGAGAGCATCTTCGGCAAACGGAAGCGGCGGCAGCTCGATGGCCATGGCGGGTTCCTTTCGAATGGGATCTTTCAGCGCGCCTGCGACCCTACCGCCCAGGTCACCAGATGCGATCAGGCCCGGACCCGAAGGTCTTCGAGCGGCCCGCCCGACGCCCGCCGTCCCGTTCGTCGCGGGGTTCGTCCGCCGGGTTCTGGTTGTG
>JAAZBK010000204.1 GCA_012513855.1 Acidimicrobiales bacterium | reverse complement strand
CGAGGCCGCGGCGGCTGCAGAAGCGGCCGAAGCAGCTCTGGTCGACCTGGGCATCGACGCCCACGGGTGGCGGACCGTGCTCGCCATGGCCAAGTCGCCGGCGCCGGCCTGACCCCGGACGCGGCACGGCCCGGCCGAGGCCGGGCCGCACGTTCGCGCAGGGGTGATCAGCGGTTGGGCTGAGGCGTGTAGCGCAGGTAGGGCTTCTTGGCCTCGAAGCCCTTCGGGAACTTCTCCTTGGCGTCGTCGTCGGAGATGGCGGGCGAGATGATGACGTCGTCGCCGTCGTTCCAGTCGACGGGGGTGGCCACCGAGTGGTTGGCGGTGAGCTGGAGCGAATCGAGCACCCGGATGACCTCCTGGACGTTGCGTCCGGTGGAGGCGGGGTAGGTGAGGGTGAGCTTCAGCTTGTTGTCGGGGCCGATGATGAACAGCGAACGCACGGTGAGCGTGTCGTTGGCGTTCGGGTGGATCATGTCGTAGAGGTCGGCCACCTTGCGGTCGGGGTCGGCGATGAGCGGAAAGTTCAGCTCGGTGCCACCGACGTCGGCGATGTCGCCGGCCCAGCCCTGGTGGCTGTCGAGCGGATCGACCGATACGCCGATGATCTTGGCGCCTCGCTTGTCGAACTCTCCCTTGAGGGTGGCGAAGCGACCGAGCTCGGTGGTGCACACCGGGGTGAAGTCCTTGGGGTGGCTGAAGAGGATCGCCCAGCTGTCGCCCTTCCACTCGTGGAAGTTGAGGGTGCCATCGGTGGTCTCGGCGGTGAAGTCGGGGGCCTCATCGCCCAGGCGCAGGTTGCCCATTGCTCTGCCTTTCTGCAGACGTTCTCGGTTCCGGTCTCGAAACCTAGCTGGAGTCCACCATAAACCCGACCAGTTGTGTCAAGAATTCGTCCGCCGTCCAGCTGCTGTCGCGCCGGTCCCGGCGACGTGCTGGAATGATCGGACGAGCGACGGAGGGATCGACCGCAGATGAGCGTGGCTAGGCCGGCCGGGGCGGAAACCGGAACTGAACGCCGTCGCGTGCTGGCGGTGGTGCTGGCGGCGCTCGCCACGGTGGTGGCGTCGTGTGGCGTGGCGGTCTCCTACGACGATTCCGCCCGGGTGGTCGACGACTCGGTGGTCACAGGCGACGACTTCGACGCCGGCGGTCCCGACTCCGGCGACACCGACACGAGCACGCCCACCACCCTCGAGCCGCCCACCGACGTGGTCATCCACAACGACACCGGCTCGGAGATAAACCGCATCGCTGCAAACGCCATCCGGGATCTGGAGAACTTCTGGGTCGCCACCTATCCGGCCACGTTCGACGGCGAGACCTACCAGCCCCTGTCGGGTGGCTACTGGGCCATCAACCGCAACCTGGCGACGTCGACCCTGCCCTGCCGGCCCACCGACATCAACCAGGTGCTCAACAACGCCTACTACTGCGGCTTCGACGACGCCATCGCCTGGGACGAGGAGCTCCTGATGCCGAGCCTCGCCGCGGAGTTCGGCGACTTCACGGTGGCGGTGGTGCTGGCCCACGAGTGGGGCCACGCCATCCAGGAACGTCGGGCGATGGACGAGCCCACCGTGGTGATGGAGCTCCAGGCCGACTGCTACGCCGGCGCGTGGGTCCAGCACGTGGTGTCGTCGGGCGAGTCGCGCTTCGAGGTCAACACCGAACAGCTCGACCAGGCCCTGGCCGGCGTGCTCTCGCTGCGAGACGCCCCGGGAGCCGAGGCCGACGATCCGAACGCCCACGGTTCGGGCTTCGACCGGGTGAGCGCGTTCCAGTCGGGCTTCGAGGAGGGTGCGGGCCGGTGCCGCCAGTTCCGGGTGGGCGATCCGCAGCCGTATCAGTTCCCGTTCGACGACGAGGACTTCATCACCCAGGGCGACATGGAGTACTCCGAGATCAAGGAAAAGGCCTTCGGCTCGCTCGACGGCTACTGGGCCGACGTGTTCCCGGCCCTCAGCGGCGGGAAGGCGTGGACGCCGATGGAGCCGGCCAGGGCGTTCACCACCGAGGACCCGCCCGAGTGCGCCGGTCGTGAGGTCACCCAGTACCGCCTGTTCCTGTGCGTACCCGACCGCTACGTGGGCTACGACGACGGTGAGACCATGCCCCGGGCCTACGAGTTGGGCGACTTCGCGGTGGCCGCGCTCTTCGGCACCCAGTACGGGCTGGAGGTCCAGGACCAGCTGCAGCGCCCGCCGGGCGACGAGATCACCGCCACGGTGCGAGCCGACTGCTTCACCGGCGCCTGGGCCGGTGCGCTGCTGCCGGGAGCCCAGGTCGACGAGGCCACCGCCAGGAAGTACGTCCTCGGCCTGTCGTCGGGTGACCTCGACGAAGCGGTGGCGGTGATGCTCACGTTCCGCACCGACTCCGACCGGGAGCGCCAGGGGCCGGGGTTCGCGCGGGTCAAGGCGTTCCGCACCGGCGTGGTCGACGGAGCCGGTGCCTGCATCGACCTGACCGCCTGACGGTCGAGCCCCATTAGCGTCGGGGGCGTGACCGACAGCATCGCCTCCGCCGCCCAGACCGCTCCGGACCCGCGTCCGGTGAGCCCCGCCAAGGTCGAGCGCCTGCTCGAACGGGTTCGCCGCGAGGTCGACGAGGGGCTGGCCCCCGCCGTGCAGATCGCGGTGGCCCGCCACGGCGAGCTGATCGTCGACGAGACCATCGGTGCCCCGTCGGGTTCGCGCTTCGTGGTGTTCAGCGCCACCAAGGCCCTGGTGGCCGGGGCGATCTGGCGCCTGATCGACCGGGGCGACGTGGAGGTCGGTGCCCCGGTGGCCAGCTACCTCCCCGAGTTCGGCACCAACGGCAAGGAGGTGGTCACCGTGGAGCAGGTGCTCACCCACACCGGCGGCTTCCCGATGGCGCCGCTCGGTCCCCCGCGGTGGAACACCAGGGAGAGCCGCCGCGAGGCGCTGTCGCGCTGGCGCCTCACCCT
>JAAZBK010000203.1 GCA_012513855.1 Acidimicrobiales bacterium | reverse complement strand
GCTCCAGTGGAGCCGCCGTGGTGGCGGTGTGCGCCGGACTGCAGATGGTGGGTCACCACATCGACGACCCGGGCGGGATCGAGGGACCGCCGGGCTCGGTCGACGGCCTGGGCTGGCTGGACGTGACCACCTCGTTCGAGGCCGACAAGGTGCTGGATCGCCCTCGCGGCAGTGTCGTGGCCGGCCCTGGCCAGGGGGCGCGCGTCGATGGCTACCGCATCCACCACGGTCGGGTGCAGGGCGGGGGAGGGGCTGCGCCGTGGATGCGCGCCGACCTCGGAGGCATCCTCGGCTGGCACAGCGGCACGGTGCTGGGCACCACCCTCCACGGGCTCTTCGAGAACGACCACCTGCGCACCGAGATCCTGCGGTGGGCGGCTGCAGTGGCGGGCACGGCTGCACCTGCGGGGAGCGGCGTCGACTTCCGGCAGGTCCGGCACCAGCGCCTGGACCGCATCGCCGATGTGCTCGAGGCCCACCTCGACATGGAACGCCTCCTCGCCATCATCGCCGACCCCTACCACCACAAGGACCCGCCGACCCGATGATCCTCGTCGTCGCCAACAACGATCTCGAACTGCTCGCCCTCCGGACCGCGGTGGAGTCCCTCCCGGAGGGCTTCCCGCCAGTGCGCGCCCACGGCGGGGTCGGCCTGGACCAGGTCGACGACCTCCCATCGATCGACGGGGTACGCGTGGTGCTCGTGCGCTTGCACAAGGGCCGTTCCGCGTGGGAGGCGCCGTTCGACGAACTGCGGCGGACGTGCCGCGCCGGTGGGATCGCGCTGCTGGCCTTCGGCGGCGAAGCCGGGATCGACGCCGAGCTCGCCGGTCTCTCCACCGTCCAGCCCGGCATCGTGGCCGAGGCCGCCGCCTACTGGGCAGCCGGTGGGCCCCGGAACCTGGCGCACCTCCTTCGGTTCGTGGCCGACACCGTCCTGCTCGAAGGGTTCGGCTTCGACCCGCCGCAGGTCCTCCCCGCCGCCGGGATCCTGGGCGATCGGCCGTACGACCCCGAGCGACCCACGGTCGCCGTTGTCACCTACCGGGCCAACGTGCTGGCTGGCAACACGCTGCCCGTCGAGCAGCTCTGTGACGCCATCGAGTCCCGAGGGGCCAACGCCCGAGCCGTGCACTGCTACTCCCTGCGCCCCGGCCCCAACGGCACCGAACCCGCCGCGCTGGAGCACCTCCGTGGCGCCGACGTGGTGGTCACCACCACCTGGGCTGCCGGGGGCGTGGTGCGCGACGGCGACGCCCGGGGCATCAGCACCGGTGAGGCGTGGACGTCCCCGCTCGACGTGCTCGACGTGCCGGTCCTCCAGGCGGTGGTGGCCACCGGTCCCACCGCAGGGTGGGCCGAGCGCGACCAGGGACTCTCGCCGCTAGACGTGACCCTCGGCGTGGCGATCCCCGAGTTCGACGGCCGGATCATCGGGCCCGCGTTCGCCTTCAAGGAGGTGGTGGACGACGGCGACGAGCTGGGCGTGGCCATCTCGGCCCACCGGGCGCTCCCTGATCGGCTCGAGCGGGTGGCCGGGATCGCCGTGCGCCTCGCCAACCTGGCCCACATCCCGTCGGCCGAAAAGCGGGTGGCGATCGTTTTGTCGGCCTACCCGACCAAGCGCCACCGGATCGGCAACGCGGTGGCGCTCGACACGCCTGCCAGCCTCCTCGACCTGGTGCGGGCCCTACGTGCCGACGGCCTGGTGGCGACCGACCTCGGCGATGACGCTGACGCTGTGATGGCTCGCCTGGCCGACGGCCTCACCTACGACCAACCGGCCCTGAGCCCGGCCCAGCAGGCGATGGCAGTAGGGCGCCTGCCGGTGGAGGACTACACGGCCTGGTTCGCCACGCTCCCCGAGTCGTTGCGGGTGGCCACCGAGAAGGCCTGGGGCCCGGCGCCGGGGACCGTCTGCGTGCACGACGACCACCTGGTGTTCGCCGGCATCGACCTCGGCGGTACCGCGGTCGCGGTGCAGCCGCCCCGGGGTTTCGGTGAGGACCCGATCGCGGTCTACCACACCCCCGACCTCCCGGCGCCGCACCACTACCTCGCGTTCTACCGCTGGCTCGACGTCGGGTGGGGCGCCGACGCCGTGGTCCACCTGGGCAAGCACGGCACCCTCGAATGGCTGCCGGGCAAGGCCACCGGCCTCTCCGGCGCCTGCACCCCGGACGCCGCGCTCGGCGACCTGCCGCTGTTCTACCCGTTCGCGGTCAACGACCCGGGCGAGGGCACCCAGGCCAAGCGACGGGCCCACGCGGTGATCATAGACCACCTGCCGCCTCCCATGACCCGGGCCGAGACCTACGACGACCTGGCTCGGGTCGAGCGGCTCCTCGACGAGTACGCCAAGGTCGAGGCACTCGATCCCGCCAAGCTCCCGGCCATCCAGGGCCAGCTCTGGGACCTGCTCGTCACCTCCGAACTGGCGCGTGACCTCGGCGTGGAGGCCATGCCCGACCCCGACGACTTCGCCGGGATGGTGGGCCACATCGACGGCTACCTGTGCGCGTTGAAGGACGCCCAGATCCGGGGAGGTCTCCACGTGCTCGGGACCGGACCCCGGGGCGATGCGCTCATCGACACCGTCCTGGCGATCACGCGGCAACCACAGGGCGCGGTCCCGTCGCTCCGGGCCACCGTGGCCACCGAGCTCGGGATCGATCTGACCGCCGCCGGCACGCGCGACACCGACCGGGTGGAAGCTGCGTGCCGGGACCGGCTCTTGGCCCTGGCCGACGCCGACTGGGTGGAGACCGCGGCCGGTGCCGACCTGACCCTTCGCTGGGTGACCACCACGTTGGTGCCGAACCTTCGTCGTACCAGCGACGAGATCGGCAACCTGCTCGGAGGGCTGGCCGGCCGCCACGTGCCTGCGGGATCGAGCGGCGCACCGACCCGCGGCGGCGCCCACGTGCTGCCGACCGGACGGAACTTCTATTCCGTGGACCCCAAGGCCATCCCCTCCGGGCTGGCCTGGGACGTCGGGTGCGCCCTGGCCGATC
>JAAZBK010000202.1 GCA_012513855.1 Acidimicrobiales bacterium | reverse complement strand
GGGACCCGGACGAGTGGCCCTCGTCCGATCCACGAAGAGGAGCGTGCTGCCATGTCAGTAGAAGGACCCCGCCAGGAACCCGGTAACACCAAGCCGCTGACCACGGTGGCCGGCGCCCCGGTGTGGGAGAACCAGAACAGCCTCACCGCCGGTGCCCGTGGGCCCATGCTCCTCCAGGACGTGTGGTTCCTGGAGAAGCTCGCCCACTTCGACCGCGAGGTGATCCCCGAGCGCCGCATGCACGCCAAGGGCTCGGGTGCCTACGGCACCTTCACGGTCACCAACGACATCACGCAGTACACGTCGGCCAGCGTCTTCGCCGAGGTCGGCAAGAAGACCGAGATGGTGGTGCGGTTCTCGACGGTGGCCGGCGAGCGCGGCGCGGCCGATGCCGAGCGCGACATCCGGGGGTTCGCCGTTCGCTTCTACACGGATCAGGGGAACTGGGACCTGGTGGGCAACAACACGCCCGTGTTCTTCTTCCGCGACGCGCTGAAGTTCCCCGATCTGAACCACGCGGTCAAGCGCGACCCCAAGACCAACCTTCGAAGCGCCGAGAACAACTGGGACTTCTGGACCAACCTGCCCGAGGCGCTCCACCAGGTCACCATCGTGATGTCGGACCGCGGTCTTCCGGCCGGCTACCGCCACATGAACGGCTTCGGCAGCCACACGTTCAGCTTCTACAACGACAAGGGCGAGCGGTACTGGGTGAAGTTCCACCACCGCAGCCAGCAGGGCCTCAAGAACCTCACCGACGCCCAGGCCGGCGCCATCGTGGCGAACGACCGCGAGTCCAGCCAGCGCGACCTCTTCGAGGCCATCGAGCAGGGCGAGTTCCCCAAGTGGAAGCTCTTCGTCCAGATCATGCCGGAGACCGACGCCGAGAAGGTGCCGTACCACCCGTTCGATCTCACCAAGGTGTGGCCCAAGGCCGACTACCCGCTGATCGAGGTCGGCGAGTGGGAGTTGAACCGCAACGCCGAGAACTACCACGCCGAGATCGAGCAGGTGGCGTTCACGCCCGCCAACGTCGTGCCCGGCATCAGCTTCTCACCGGACCGGATGCTCCAGGGGCGCCTGTTCTCCTACGGCGATGCGCAGCGCTACCGCCTCGGCGTGAACCACCACCAGATCCCGGTCAACCAGCCCAAGGGCTGCCCGATGACCAACTCCTACCACCGCGACGGCGCGATGCGACTGGATTCCGACGCCACCCCTGGAATCGAGCCGAACTCCTACGGCCGCTGGCAGGAGCAGCCGCAGTTCCGCGAGCCGCCGTTGCGGATCGATCCGCTCGCCGACCGGTTCGACTTCCGCGAGGACGACGACGACTACTTCGGTCAGCCTGGTCAGCTGTTCCGGACGTTCACGCCGGCCCAGCAACAGCGGCTGTTCGAGAACACGGCTCGGGCCATCTCCGGAGCCTCGTCGGAGACGATCCTGCGCCACATCGAGAACTGCACCCGTGCCGATGCGGCCTACGGAGCCGGCGTGCGGGCTGCCATCGATGCTCTGAACGCCGGCAAGGAGCCCATGGGCACCGAGGACGACCTCGAGGCTCCGCCCGACAGCGACGCCGACCTCCTGTAGGTCGTACCAACCGAACGGGCCCGGGTCCGAGACCCGGGCCCGTTCGCGTCCGAGGTGAACGTTTCGCCGGCTCCGGCTCGCTCAGAGGCGGGCGATCACCGCGCTGCACGCGGATACGTCGACCGCTCCGGTCTCGTCGACGTTCAACTGGGTGATGGTGCCGTCTTCGATGACGGCGGCGAACCGCTTGTTCCGCTTGCCGAGACCGAAGCCCGTTCCGTCCATGACCAGGTCGAGCGCCTGGGCGAGCTCTCCGTTGCCGTCGGCCAGCATCACGATGGCGTCGCCGGCGTCGTGGGACTTGGCCCAGGCGTCCATCACGAACGCGTCGTTGACCGCGACGCACACGATGCGGTCGACGCCCTTGGACTTCAGCTCGTCGGCCCGCTCGAGGTAGCCGGGAAGGTGGGAGCGGTCGCACCCGGGGGTGAAGGCTCCGGGCACGCCGAACAGCACGGACCGTCCGGTGCCGAAGAGCTCGCCCGTCGAGATCGGCTGGGGGCCGTCGGGGCCGGGCGTCTTCAGCTCGATGTCTGGTACTCGGTCACCGACGGCGGCCATTGATCATCTCCAAGGGTCCAGCGATCCGGGTCGTTCCCGGATTCGTGCGGCGCCCAGTGTGCCCCGGGAGCGTCGCCTCCCGCTCGACTTCTCGCCCGGCGTCGGGGACGCGCTCGCTGCGCGACGCGATCTGAGGGACCATGCTGTCGGTGGGTCCGGCGGCATCGCATCCCGGCCAGCCGGACCGTCCCGACCGACCGTCGCGACAGACCTGAAACCAACCTGGAGCAGATCGTGCCAGCACCCAACCGTTCCGTCGCCCCGAGCCCGTACGACTACCTGGCCGAGGTGCCGAGCTTCACCGTCACCAGCGACGACATCGCCGAAGGCCAACCGATCGATCCGATGTTCGTGGCCGACGCCGCCTTCGGTCTCGACGGGCAGAACACCTCGCCCCACCTCCGGTGGGAGGGCTTCCCGCCGGAGACCGGCAGCTTCGCCGTCACCTGCTTCGACCCCGACGCCCCGACGGGCAGCGGGTTCTGGCACTGGGTCCTGTTCGACATCCCAGGAACCGTCACCGAACTGGCGCGGGGAGCCGCGTCGGGCGACCTCTCCGGCCTGCCGCAAGGTGCGGTCCACGCCCGCAACGACACGGGCAACCCGCTCTACGTGGGTCCGTTCCCTCCCGCAGGTCACGGGCCGCACCGCTACCTGTACGCGGTCCACGCCCTGGGTCCCGCCGAGCTGGGGATCGACGGGTCGGTGCCGCCCGCGGTGGTCGGCTTCAACATGTCGGGCCAGACGCTCGCTCGCGCGGTGCTCACCGCCACCTACGAGGTGCCCGCCTGACGGATCGGGCGGGTTCCGGCTGCTTCAGCCGGCTCCCACCAGCTCCAGGTCGTCGTCGCGGTCTGGTCGGTCCGAACCGTCCGAATCGTCGTGATCGACCGGGCCGGCACCGTCGCGGTGCTCCAGCTCTTCGATGAGGTGCTCACCCTCGATGTCGATGGCGGGCAGGATCCGGTCGAGCCATCCGGGCAGGCGCCAGGCGGTGTCGCCGAACAGCGCCATCGTGGCGGGGACGATGACCATCCGGACCACGGTGGCGTCGAGGAGGACCGCCACCGAGAAGCCGATCCCCATCATCTTCACCGTGGGCTCGGGGTCCAGGGCGAAGCTGGCGAAGACGCTGATCATGATCAGGGCGGCCGCGGTGATCACCCGGGCCGAGCTGGTGAGGCCGGTGAGCACGCTGTCGCGCGCCTTCCCGCTCCGCACGTAGTCCTCGCGGATGCGGCTGAGGATGAACACCTCGTAGTCCATCGACAGGCCGAACAGCACCGAGAACATGAGCATCGGGAGGAAGCTGATGATCGGAACCGATTCCTCCAGCCCCACGAGTCCCTGGAACCAGCCCCACTGGAAGATGGCCACCAGCACGCCGAAGCTGGCGCCGATGCTGAGGAGGATGGCGATGGCGGCCTTCACCGGCACCAGGATCGAGCGGAACACGGCGAGCAGCAGGACCATGGTGAGCCCGATGACGAGCGCCATGAAGACCGGTAGCGCCTGAGCCATCTTGTCGGAGACGTCGATTAGGAGGGCGGTGAGCCCCGCGATCGACACGTCGGCTCCCGACGCCGCCTCGACCTCGGGCAGGACGTCGCTGCGCAGGTGGTGGATGAGCTCGCTGGTCTCGGCCGACGACGGCGAGGTGGCGGGGATGACGCCGATGACGGCGGTGTCGCCGTTGGGGCTCGGCTGCGGGGGCGCCACGATCTGTACCCCCGGGTCGGCGTCGACGGCTGCGGCGATGTCGGAGAGGGCAGCGTCGGGGTCGGCCGCGCCGGTGAGGTCGACCACCATCGTCAGCGGACCGTTGAAGCCCGGTCCGAAGCCTTCGGCCAGCAGGTCGTAGGCCTGGCGGGCGGTGGTGCCCTCGGGCTTGGTGCCGGCGTCGGGCATGCCGAGGCGCATCGACAGCATGGGTGCCGACAGGAGGAGCATGAAGGCCAGTCCGCCCAGCAGGGCGGTCCCCGGCCGGGCCACGACCTTGCGGGCCCAGCGGCTGCTCAACGTGTCGTGGGACTCGGCGGCCGAGCCGGTGCGGGCGCGGCCGATCCGCCAGCGGTCGATGTTGCGGCCTGCGAAGCCGAGAAGCGCGGGCAGGAGGGTTATGGCGATCAGAACGGCGAGGAGCACGGTGACGGCCGCGGCGAGGCCCATCACGGTGAGGAACGGGATGCCGACCACGCTGAGCCCGGCCAGGGCGATGACCACCGTGAGCCCGGCGAACACCACCGCACCACCCGCGGTGGCGTTGGCCCGCGCCGCGGCTTCCTCGACGTCGAGCCCTTCGGCCAGGTCCTGGCGGTGGCGGGTGACGATGAACAGCGCGTAGTCGATGCCCACCGCCAGGCCGATCATGGTGGCGAGGACCGGGGCGGTGGCCGACAGGTCGGTGAAGCCGGCGACGACGCCGATCCCGCTGATGCCGATGCCGACGCCGATCAGCGCGGTGGCGAGCGGGAGGCCCATGGCCACCACGGATCCGAACGAGATGAGGAGCACCAGCACGGCGACGGCGAGGCCGATCATCTCCGAGCTGTGGCCGGCCTCCTCCTGCGGGCCGACCTCGCCGCCGATCTCCACCTGGAGACCGGACGTCGCGTGGTTCGTGGCGACCCTGGCGAGGGCCTCGGCCGCCTCCTCGGACACCTCGTTGGCCGCGGTGGCGTAGCTCACCTCGGCGAAGGCGATGACGCCCTGGGGCGACACGGTTCCTGCGGTGAAGGGATCGCTGACCGCCACCACCTCCGGCGCGCCGGCGGCTTCGGCCAGGGCGGCTCCGACGGCGGCCTGGAGGTCGGGGTCGGTGAGGGGTGTGTCGTCGGTCGAGGCGAACACCAGCCGCGCCGACGAACCGGATGCCTCCGGGAAGCGCTCCTCGAGCAGGTCCATGGCCTTCTGTGACTCGGTGCCGGGAATGGCGAACTCGTCGCTGGTGGTACCGCCGATCGTGCCGGACAGGGCGCCCATCCCGATCAGGGCGACGAGCCAGGCCGCCACGACCAGACGGCGGTGGCGCACGGACCAGTGCCCCAGCCGGTACAGGATCTTCGACATCTGTGCTCTCGCTCCCTCTCGCCGCCCGACCCTCGCCGGACGGCAACCAATGGAGCCGTCCGAACCTTGGAGAAACCTGGGAGCGACCTTGGGCGCTCCTTGGAAACGGCTCCCGATGGGTGGCATGAGGCACATCCCGTGCGACCATGCTGGTCATGACGGCTCTTCCCGGACCCACCGGACGCCGGATCCTGGTGGCCGACGACGAGGAATCGCTGCGCGACCTGGTGGCCACCGCCCTCGAGTTCGTGGGCCACGAGGTGCATCTCGCGGTCGACGGCCAGGAGGCTCTGGGTCTGGTGCCGTCGCTCTCTCCCGACCTGGTGGTGCTCGACGTCAACATGCCCCTGGTCGATGGGATCGAGGTGTGCCGCCGGCTCCGGGCCGACGGAGACTCCACGCCGGTGATATTCCTCACCGCGCAGGATGCCCCCACCGACGTGGTGGCGGGGCTGGCGGCCGGCGCCGATGACCACCTGGCCAAGCCGTTCAACCTGCAGGTGCTCATCGCCCGGATCGAGGCCGTGCTCCGACGGGCCGACGTCAACGGCCGTTCCGAGCAGGCCTCCCGCCTGACCTTCGCGGACGTCGAGATGGATGAGGCCGCGCACCGGCTCTGGCGTGGTGGGCACCTGGTCGACCTGGCCCCCACCGAGTTCAAGCTCCTGCGCTACTTCCTCTTGAACCCCGACATCGTCCTGAGCAAGGCCCAGATCGCAGAGCACATCTGGCAGTACGACTTCGACGGTGATCCCAACGTGGTCGAGACCTACATCTCCTACCTGCGCAAGAAGCTCGGTCAGCCGCGTGTGATCCAAACGGTGCGGGGCGTGGGCTACGTGCTCCGCGAGGGCTGATGGGCCGTTTCCGGGCGCCCAGGCTGCCCAACCGCTGGCGCATCACCGGCTGGATCGTGGCTTCGGTCCTGCTGGTGACGTTCCTGGTCGGGATCCTCGCCGCGGTGCAGGTGGAGGATCGCTTCACGGCCCAGATCGACGAGCAGATCCGGTCCCAGGCCGCGGGCATGCGCGCCGCCTTCGACGTCATCGACCGCGAGGACCTGGAGCAGCTGGCCCGCGACGTGCCCGCCATCGGGAGTCGCATCGACGGCCTCACCGTCATCGATCCCTCCGGCGACGTGTTGAGCGTGCCGTCGGGTCCGATGGACGATCCCGATCCACCGCTCGACACCTCCGCTCGTGCCGTCGGACAGCTGCGGTCCCGGGCCGGAGCGCCCTTCGACGTGCGCAGCGCCGATGGCTCGGTGGCCTACCGGGCGATGTCGGCGCAGCTCCCCGATGGCGGCCTGCTGGTCGTGACCCGCTCACTCGCCGAGCGCGACGAGGCCGTCAACGCCGTGGTCCGGGTGCTGGCCTTCACCGGAGTGATCGCCGCGATCCTGATCAGCGTCGTCGTCGCCGTGGTCACCAGCCTGGTGACGCACCCGCTCGACGCCATGATCGACACCGCCGAGGCCATCAGCGAGGGAGACCTCACCTCGCGGGTGCCCACCGCGGGTGTGGAGGACGTCACCCGACTCGCCACCGCCCTGAACCAGATGCTCGACCGCATCGAACAGGCCTTCGCCGACAGGGAGGCGTCGGAGGGAGCGCTGCGTCGGTTCGTGTCCGACGCGTCGCACGAGCTGCGCACCCCGCTGGCCGCGGTCCTCGGCTACGCGGAGCTGCACCAGTCGGGCATGGCCGGCGACCAGGCGGCGGTGGACCGGGGCATCGACAGGATCCGATCCGAGGGCGAGCGGATGCGCCTGATCGTCGACGAACTGCTGACGCTGGCCCGGCTGGACGAGGGCCGGCCCATGGAGAGGGCGCCGGTCGACCTCGGCGAGCTGGTCCGCCAGGCCGTGGGCGACGCCCGGACGGTGGCACCTCAACGATCGGTGACGATCGACGTCCCCGATGAGCCCGTGACCGTGTCAGGCGATGCCATGTCGCTGCGACAGGCGGTCGACAACCTTCTGGCCAACGCCCGGAACCACACCCCGGCCGAGGCGCCGGTCCACGTGAGCGTCCACCGAGGTGGCGGACGGGCCCTGATCCGGGTCCGCGACTCCGGCCCGGGCCTGGAGCCGGAGGCGGCGGCTCGCGCCTTCGACCGGTTCTACCGGGCGGATTCATCGAGGAGCCGTCCCGGTGGATCGGGTCTGGGTCTGGCGATCGTGGCGGCCATCGCCGAGTCCCACCAGGGCTCCGCCACGGTCGACTCGAGCCCCGGCGAGGGGGCGACCTTCACCCTCGACCTACCGGTCGGGTGACCCCGGCAGGTGCGGCACCAGGTTGGATGGCACGTTGTTGCGCCAGCCGACCTCGGGCCAGTTGAACCATCCCGATGAAGCGAAGGTTCCGCCGTCGGGGTGGATGGTGGTGCCGGTGACGTAGGACGAGAGCGCCGACGCCAGGAACACCACCGCGTTGGAGATGTCGGTCACCTGGCCGGCCCGGCCCATGGGGATGCCGACCCGGACCGCCTCGTCGGACATCAGCGGGGCCCCTTGGGCGATGCGCTGCATGTTCTCGGTGGGCGTGAAGTCGGGGGCGACGTTGTTCACCCGGATGCGGTCGGGTGCCACCTCCACCGCCAGGCTGCGTGCGAACTGCTCCACGGCCGCCTTGGCCGCCGAGTAGACGGCGAACCCCGGAGCGGCGCGGTGGCACTCGATGGTGGTGAGGTTCACGATGCTCCCGCCGCGGCCTCCGGCTCGCATCCGCGGCACCGCCAGCGAACAGGCGTGGAGCACGTGCAGGAGGTTGGTGCGCAGCAGGGCGTCCCAGCCCTTCGGGTTGGTGTCGGTGAAGTCGGCGCGGAACGTTCCTCCGACCACGTTCACCAGGGTGTCGAGTCGATCCCACCGTTCTCCGGCCAGGTCGAACAACCGGCTGAGGGCGTCTGCATCCCGGGCGTCGCCCTGGACGGCGATCACGTCCGGGATGTCGTGGAGGCGCTCGATGCCGTCGGGGTCGACGTCGATGGTGGCCACCCGGACACCGTTGGCGATCAGGTCGCGGACGATCGCCTCGCCGAGGCCTCCGCCACCTCCGGTCACCACCGCCACCGTCCCGTCGAGACCGGCCCGGTCCTCGAACCAGCCCATCAGCTGATGTAGGTGGCGCCGAAGGCGGCCAGCCAGTCGAGCACGATCGCCGGCTCGGCACGATCGTGCGACACCAGGACGTGGGTGACGCCGGCCTCCTCGATGCGGCCCAGTTCGTGGCGGTGGCGTTCCACGTCGGCCTCCGGTGAGGCCAGGCCGGGATCGCTGTAGGACGTGAGGTGGTCGATGGGAGCGGTCCGGCCGACGCGCTCCGCTTCCGCCTCCAGCTCGGCGATCGCCACCGCCACGTCGTCGATCGACGCCAGCGTGGAGGTGTTGGCCGTCCGGGCCAGCTCGGCCGAACCGATCATCGGCATCCAGCCGCTCGCCCGTTCGACCACCCGCCGTCGGGCCGCCTTCGAGTTGCCGCCGATCCAGATCGGGATCGGGTCCTGCACCGGTCTGGGCAGGGCGACCACGTCGCGAGCGTCGAAGTGCAGGCCCTGGTAGCTGAAGGGCTCACCCGACCAGTGCAGGGGCAGGCAGTCGAGGACCTCGTCGAACAGGGCACCGCGCTCGTCGAGCGAAACCCCGAGGGCGAAGAACTCGGACTTCTGGTAGCCGGCGCCCAGACCCAGGATGAAGCGTCCACCGGAGAGCTTGTCGACGGTGGCCGCCGCCTTCGCCAGCAGGAACGGGTTGCGGTACGGCGCCAATGCCAGGTGGGTCAGCAGCCGGAGCCGGTCGGTGGCGGCTGCGGCGAAGCCGAGGGCCACGAAGGGGTCGAGGCTCTGGTGGCCACCGTTCTCCAACCACCGAGCTCCGGGGACCGGGTGCTCGGTCAGGGCGAGCGCATCGAACCCGGCGGCCTCCGCGGCTCGTGCCACCCCGGCGAGCTCCCCCGAGTCGAGCATGTCGCCCTCGGATCCTCTGGTCTCGGGGTAGTGGAAGACGAATCTCAAGGCCATGGGGCCGGAGTCTCGCCGAAAGTCCAATTGGGTGGAAGGGCGAGCGCGGCGATCGTCCCAGCCATCGGGCGAGGGCGGGTCCGCGCCGGTCAGCTGTGAGGCCAGCTGTCTCGCGAGATCAGAGGTCCCGCGAGATCAGATGACCAGCTCGGCAAGGGTCCACACCGCCAGGGCCGCGAAGACGGCGGCTCCCGCGTAGTTGACCTTCTGGATCGGGACCCTCGCCACGAGCTGGCGACCGAAGGTGGCTGCGATGGCAGCCACCGACGCGAGCGCCAGCCACGCTCCGATTCCGGTGCCGACGGGATCCCCGCTGTTGGCCGCCAGGCTGGCGGTGGCGAGCTGGGTGAGGTCACCCCACTCGGCTATCACCACCAGGCCGAAGCTGCCGGCCACGGTGGCGAGGGCGGTGGCCTCCACCACCGGTGCCTCGGTGTCGACCGCTTCGCCCGCGGCCCGCGCCGCCCGGAACAGCAGCACCGCGCCGGTGGCGAAGAGAGCGGTGACGACGAGCTTCACGGCCGTCTCCGGCAGCAGGCCCAGGAGGCTGCCGGCGGCCACCGCCACCACCACGTGCACCGAGAACGCCGCCACCGCGCCGAGCCAGACGAACAGGGGGCGGCGGTAGCGGGTGACGAGGATGATCGAGGCGATCATGGTCTTGTCGGGGAGCTCCGCCGGGAACACGGTGGCGAACGCTCGGACCAGCGAGGAGAACGTCAAGAGGGGGCTGCTTTCACTCTGGCGATCCGGCCTCGGCGAGTGCACGCCTTCGGCCGGAACGACGACGGTCGTGCGGCCGAAGGTCTCGCTCGCCTGCGAACAGGCCCCGCTGACCGGCTCCGAGGAGCAGTGTGTCGACCAGCGGATTGGGAGCTACTCCCCTTCGTGGGGGTCACCGTAGCCCGCGATGCTGGCAGGACCGCGCCGACGAGGCGAGGGGCTCAGGGCATGACGCGGTCGGGTGCCCAGCCGATCTCGCGGATGGCTCGGTCGGCACCGAGGTCGATGTGGCGGGGGCGGACCATCCCCTCCGGTGTGGTGGCTGCCCGGATCGCCCCCGCGTCGATGCCCAGCGCCGTGGCCGTGCGCTGAGCCAGTTGGTGACGGGTGAGGCTCTCCGGGCCCGGTAGCTGCCAGACCCCCGACCGTTCGGCAGGACCGAGGGCGATGATCCGCCACAGGGCGGCGGCCAGGTCCGAGGCGAGAGCCGGTTGGCGGACCTCGTCGGTGAACCAGGTGCTGGGCTCACCGGTGGCGGCACCCGTGCGCATGCGCTGCAGGCCCTGGTCGGGCGGATCCACCGAGACCACGAGCGGCAGCCGGACCACCGCCCCGCTCACAGGTGCCCGCTGCACGATCCGCTCGGCCTCGGCCTTCCACCGTCCGTAGTCCGCGATGGGGTCCGGTGGCGAAGCCTCGTCGCGGCGCGAACCGTCGCCCGAGAAGACGACGTCGGTGGAGGTGTGGACCACGCAGGAACCGGTGCGGGCCGCCGCCTCCACCACGTTGCGGGTGCAGTCGACGATCGAACCCTCGTCCATGGCGTAGGCGGCGTGGAGCACCACCGTGGGTGCCACCTCTTCCACCATCCGCACGACAGCGGAAGCATCGCGGAGGTCGCAGCGGTACGAGCGCGTTCGCGGTAGCTCCCGGCGGTGCACCACGGAGCAGATCTCGATGCCCGGCGGCGCGGTCCGGCGGAGCCACGTTCCGATCAGGCCGGCCGCGCCTGTGAGCAGCACGGTGTCGTCGCCCAGCGGTTCGTCTCCCACGCTGCGCACGCTATTGCGAGGTCCGGGCGGGGACGGTCGCCCCTTTACCGGTGCTGGGTTCGAGCCGTCGGGCCTCTACGGTCTGCGAACGGACCTGGACCGACCCGTACCTCCCGAAGGACCTCCGATGAGCACCATCCCGTCCCGCTTCCAGCAGATGCCCGATCCGCCGGCCGATCCCATCTTCGGCCTCAAGGCGCTGTTCAACCAGGACGAGCGTCCGCACAAGCTCGACCTCACCGCGGGGGTCTACAAGGACGAAGCGGGACGGACCCCGGCCATGGACTCGGTCGCTGCCGCTCAGCAGCACCTCGTCGCCGCTGAGCAGACGAAGGACTACCTGCCCATCGCCGGCGACGCGTCGTACTGCGAGTCCGTGGGCGACCTGGTGCTACCCGGCGGTCCTGCCGGCTCCTGGTTCCACACTCCGTCGGGTACGGCTGCGCTGGCGCTGGCCACCCGTCTGGTGGCTTCGGCCGGCGCCACGCGGGTGTGGCTGCCCGCTCCGACCTGGCCCAACCACGCCCCGATCGTGGCGTCGGCCGGGCTCGAGGTGGCCACCTACCCCTACGGCACCCGCCCCGAGGGGCGCGTCGAGGCGATCACCGAAGCCCTCGCACAGGTCCGGCGCGAGGACATCGTCCTGTTCCACCTGTGCTGCCACAACCCCACCGGCTCCGATCTCTCGGCGGCCGAGTGGGAGCAGGTCGCCGGGTTCGTGTCGGATCGTGGCCTGACCGTGTTGCTCGACGCCGCGTACATCGGCTTCGCCGACCGACCCGAGGTCGACCGCTTGCCGGTGGCCGTCCTGGCCGACGCCGCCCCCGAGCTGTACGTGTCCACCAGCTTCTCCAAGAACTTCGGCCTCTACCGGGAGCGCGTCGGTGCCCTCCACATCGGCATCTCCGACGCCGCTGAGCGTCGCCGGGCGTTCGCCACCGCGTCGTCCATCACCCGGACGATCTGGTCGAACCCGCCGTGGCTGGGTGCGGCCATCGTCGACCTCATCCTGCGCGACGACGAGCGTCGGTCGGCCTGGACGGCTGAGCTCGACGCCATACGCGGCCGGCTGAACAGCACCCGCGGGGCCATCGGCGCGGCCTTCGCCGAGCGCGGGCTCGACGCCGTGGCCGGGATCGACGACGGTCGGGGCATGTTCCACGTGGCCGACCTCACCCCAGAGCAGGTCAAGGTGCTCCGCGAGGACCACGCCGTGTACATGCTCTCGTCGGGCCGGTTCAACGTGGCGGCGCTCCTGCCCGATGGCGTGGCGCAGTTGGCCGACGCGGTGGCCGCTCTCTGAGGATCGGTCTGTCGAGGGCCGTTCCGGATCACGGTCCGGAACGGCCTGCCGGTCACAAAGTGCCGGCGGCGGCCTCTCGGGCGAGGGCAGGACGGTCGATCTTGGCGTTGTGGCGGCGGTCGACCGGAAGCTGGTCGATGAAGTAGAAGCGGTCGAGGCCGTCGGTGGCGTCGAACCGCTTGGCCAGGTCGCGCAGCTCGGCCTCCACCGTCGCCTGTCGGGCCCGGGCCGATGGCTCCAACTGCACCACCACGGCGGCCGTGGCGTCGCCGCCCGAGCGGGGTCCGATGAGAGCGCTGCGCGCCACGTCGGCGTGGCTGTTGATCACCGGTTCGACGCACAACGGGTAGTAGGTCCGGTCGGCGGTGACCACCCGGTGCGAGCGCCGGCCGCAGACCCAGAGCCGGCCCTGCTCGTCGAGCCAGCCGGTGTCGCCGAGGCGGTGCCAGCGGGTGTCGCCGTCGACGATCTTGTTCTCGGCCATGTCCTTGGGGGCGTCGTAGTAGTGGTCGCTGATGTGCGGGCTGCGGGCGATCACCTCGCCGATCGTCCCCGTGGGCAGGGCCGTGGCGTCGTCGATGGTGGGGATGTTGCCGTCGTCGATCCCCACGATCCGCACCTCGACGCCCGAGAGCGGGTCGCCCACGCAGAGGCCCTCGCCCGCCTCGGTGCGCGCCCAGGTCTCGCCGAGGACGGTGGCTCCGGCGATCTCGGCGACGGGTAGCGCTTCGGTGGCGCCGTAGTTCGAGTAGATCTCGCCGTCGACGAGGACCTTCTTCACCTCGGCGTAGAGCGGACCGGTGATCTCGGCGCCGCCGGCCACGATGCGCCGGATCGACGTGAGCTTCACCCCCTGCTGGTCGCAGTAGCGGGCCAGGTTGGTGAGGAGCGCGGGCGACCCGAACATGGATCCGACCCGGTTGTCGCGGATGGTGCGGTAGAGCTTGGCCGGATCGGCCTGACCCGGTCCCTTGGTGGCGAAGTTCATCGGCGGGACCACCACGGTGCCGCCGTGGCTCATGCCGACGATCCAGAACATGGGGAACGTCGGCATGTCGATGACCTCGCCTCCGTCGGCGAGGCCCCACTGCTTGCTGACCCTGTCGATCATGGCGGTGAGGTTGCGGTGGGTCATCACGGTGGGCTTGGGGTCGCCGGTGCTCCCGGTGGTGAAGGCGATGATGGCAGGGTCGTCGGGCGTGACGTCGGGCGGGCGCGTGTCGCCGAGCCAGGGACGTTCGAGCGAGGCGAGCGTGGTGACGCGAGGCAGCGCGGGGCCGCCGACCACGATGTCGGTCCGAACGGTGCCGCGGCCCCAGCCGAAGGCCCGGCGGGCAACGTGGGCCTCGGGCGTTCCGAAGAAGACCTCGGGGCCGACGCGGTCGAGGCACCTGGCCACCTTGCGGAGTCCGTGGCTGTGGGGCTCGATCCCCACCATCACGGCGCCCACGCGCCAGAGCGCGATGCCCAGCACCATCGCGTCCTCACCGGGAGGGACCATGAACGAGCACTTGGTGCCCTCGGCCACGCCGATCTCGCGGAGGCCGAGGGCCAGCGACTCGGCTCGGTGGCTCAGCTCCCGGTAGGTGGTGACGCGGTTGCCTCGCCGGCCGACGTGGATCACGGCGGCGCGTTCGGGGTCTTGGCGGGCGACCTCGAGGACCCGGTCGGGGAGGTCGACGATCCCGGCGTCGGTGGAGGTGCTGCTCACGGGGCCACCTCCAGCTCGTCGGCGGCGGTTCGCCGGATCTCGGCCAGCAGTCCGGTGATGAGCTCGGTGACGTCGTCGGGCCGCTCGAGCATCGGGAGGTGGCCGCACCCCTCCAGCACCTCGACCCGATCGGCGTTGAAGCGCTGTTCCAGGTGGGCTGCCCGGTGCCGGGAGAGCACCCGGTTCTGTTCTCCCCATGCGATCCACACCGGGATGTCGGCCGGGACCTCGGCCCTGTCGGCTTCGCCGTACGCGGCCATGTCGTCGAGCACGTCGACGAGAGCGGGCATCTGCTCGGCCCGGGTGGCGCAGGCGAGCAGTTCGGGGTCGTGGTGGAGGTCTCGGGCGATGCCCTCCTTGCCGAGCTGGAACCGCAGCGCGGCGACACCTACCGGCTTGGGCGAGCGGATCCGGCGCGAGACGTTGCGCGCCAGTCGGGTGGGGGCGGCGGCGATGCCGGCCATCTTGTGCAGGAAGCCGATGCGGCCGGCGCTGAAGCTCGCCTCGGTGAGCGGGTTCACCGCGAGGATGCCGGTGATCAGCTCCGGCTCGGTGCGAGCCAGAGCGGTGGAGATGTTGGTGCCCATGCAGTTGCCGACCATGAGCGCCGGCGCCAGGTCGAGCTCGCGGATCAGGGCCGCGACCAACTCGACCAGCTGGCCGAGCGTGGCCGGCGTGTCCGGACGAGGCGACCGCCCGAAGCCGGGCAGGTCCACCGCCACCACGCGGTGGTCGCCGGAGAGAGCCTCGATCTGGTGACGCCAGATTGTGGACGACGTGCCGCCGTTGTGGAGCATGACGATGGCCGAGCCCTCGCCGGCATCGCGGTAGGCGACGGCGAGATCGTGGTGGGTGAAGGTCTTCATCGGACGCCTCAGGTCTGTCGACGATGGTTCGTTCGCTCCGCGCCGGGAGTGACGTACAAATGAGTTTATCACTCGGGCTACGATCGCGCCCATGGCATCCCCGGCTACGAAGATCGACCTGAGCCGCCTGCCACGCGGGCCGCACCGCTTGTCGCGCGAGGAGGTCGAGCGCTCGCAGCGCGAGCGCCTGTTGATGGCGACGGCCGAAGCGGTGGCCGAGAAGGGCTACGCCGCCACCTCGGTGGCCGACGTGTCGAGCCGGGCCGGGGTCTCTCGCACGACCTTCTACCAACTCTTCGACGACAAGCTCGACTGCTTCCTCGCCGCCAACCAGATGGCCGCCGAGGTCCTGTCGACCACCATCGTCGACGCGCTCACCGATGGTGCAGCCCAAGGCGGAGCGGACCCGATCGACAAGCTCGACCGCCTGCTCTCGGCCTACCTGGACACCCTCGCCGCCTTCCCGGTGCTCGCGCGGGTCTTCCTGGTCGAGGTCTACGCGGCCGGCCCCGAGGCGATCAGGCAGCGCCGGGCTTCACTTGCCGTGTTCGTCGATCTGGTGTCGGCGACGCTCGGTGGCAACGGCGACGGCGACGACGCAGACCCCGAAACGCGCACGATCGCGGAGGTCCTGGTGGCTGCCGTGAGCTCCATGGTCACCAACGCGGTCGGCGTCGGAGAGGCCGACCACCTACCTGACCTGCGTCGACCGCTGATGTTGCTCGCACAACAGGTGCTGAGCACCCGCTGAGCATCCTGCACCCGGTGTCTGATCCGGCCATCGGGACCGGGCGCGAGGGGGATAGGCCGGTCGGCCCAGTTCCGGCTCGACCGCTTCAGTTGGGTGCGTGAGCCGCCGAAATACCAGAAGGATCCGGGTTTCGGGACCGCCAGGCCTCGCTCGCGAACAAACCAGTTCGATCGTGGGCGGGGCTGCAGCGCAGAGGCTCGTCCCCACCGCGACGATTTGGAGTGACCCCCGTGTTCGATTCGATGAGAATCCGATCAAAGCTCGTCATCGCCCTGCTCATCCCCCTGCTGGCCCTGGGCGTCCTCTCGGCGGTGGCGATCTCCTCGGCCCGTGAGTCGGCCGACGACGCAGCCGAGCGCTCCTCACAGATCCAGGCTCAGGTCGACCTGGCCAGCGCGTCGACCGGGCCGGGTGGCGTGGTCATCGCCATCCAGTCCGAGCGCAACACGAACGCCCTCGAGATCCTCGGTCTCCGGGAGGCGCTCGGGCTCTTGCCGGTGGACGAGCAGCGGGCCCTCACCGACGAGTCGATCGAGGGCTTCCGGTCCCTGATCGCCGGCAGTTCGGAGACGGTGCAGCAAGCGTACGGTCCGGCCCTCGACGCCCTCGCCACGATCGACGACGTCCGGGACAAGGCCGACGGCTACGACGGACCGAAGGATCCCGAGGCCGGTGGACCGCTCGCAGCCGAGGTGTTCGACGACTTCAGCACGATCATCAACACCGTCTTCGACCTGAACAGCACCGTGGCGCTGGGCCTCGACGATCCCGAGCTGCGCTCCGGCGCCCGCTACATCGACCAGATCATGCGCCTGGTCGAGCACCGGACCGTCCTGCTCCGCACGATCGCCCTGCCGATCGTGGATCCCTCGTCGCCGGGCTTCACCAACGACCCAGAGGCGTTCGGCAGCGGACACGGGCTCGCCACGATGGCCGCCGCCATCGAGCACGATCTGCTCACCAGCAGCACCGACACCTACAAGGCGTTGGCCGAGAAGACCTTCGCCGACCCCGCCGCCCAGCCCTTCTTCGCGGTCACCGGCGCAGCCCTGGCCGGGCAGGAGGTCGACATCACCGAGCTCTTGAGCGACGAGACCTCCAACGAGCCCATCGCCGTGTGGGAGGGGAGCGCCGACGTCGCGGCTCAGCGCCTCCAGGCCGACGCGGCCGAGCTGATCGCCGACACCAAGGCCGAACAGGACGATGCGGAACGACGGGCGCAGGCGATCCTGCTGGGCTCGCTCCTCGTGATGCTGGCCGGCGTCGCCGTCGCCCTGGCGGCCGCCCGTTCCATCGCCGTCCCCCTGCGCAGGCTGGTGGGCGACGCCGAGGACATGGCCGGAAGCGGCCTGCCCGATGCCGTCCAGTCGATCCTCGAGGCTCCGCTCGGCGAGGACGTCAAGATGCCCGAGCTCAAGCAGGTCTCGCCCAAGGGCGGAGCCGAGATCGCCGAGGTCGCTGCGGCCCTCAACAGCGTCCAGGACAGCGCCGCCGGACTCGCCACCGAGCAGGCGCTCCTGCGCCGCAACATCTCGGACTCGTTCGTCAACCTCGGTCGCCGCAACCAGAACCTGCTCAGCCGCCAGCTCGACTCGATCACCGAGATGGAGCGCGAGGAATCCGATCCCGCTGCGCTGGACAAGTTGTTCACCCTCGACCACCTCGCCACCCGCATGCGCCGGAACGCCGAGTCGCTGCTGCTGCTCGCCGGTCTGGAACCGCACCGCCAGTGGTCGGCGCCGGTAGCGCTCATCGACGTCATCCGCGGCGCTCTGGGTGAGGTCGAGGAGTACTCGCGAGTGGAGGTCACCCGCTTCGACGAAGCGATCGTGAACGGCTCGACCGCTGCCGACCTCACCCACCTCGTGGCCGAGCTGCTCGAGAACGCGCTCAACTTCTCGCCGCCCGGTCGCTCGGTCGAGATCTCCGGTGCTGCCCGCGACGGTGGCTACACGCTGGCCATCATCGACAACGGCATCGGCATGGAGCCCGAGGAGCTCGATCAGGCCAACGTCCGCCTCTCGGGTGGAGAGTCGTTCACCGTGGCTCCATCCCGCTACCTCGGCCACTACGTGGTCGGCATCCAGGCCGCCCGTCTGGGCACGCCGGTGCTCCTGCAGGACACCCCGACCGGAGGCGTGACCGCCATGATCGACGTCACCGCCGCCCTGGCCACTGATCAGGTCCCGTCGAGCGATCCCGCCGCCGTCGACGCCGATGCCGGGGCACCCGGAGCAGCCACCCCGAGCGAGCCGTCCGGCCCTCCTGCCGTCAACGGAGTCCCGGCCGGCCCCACCCCCGCGGCCTCGCCCGTCGCTGACCGCCCGGCGCGCGACGTCGAGCCCGTGCGCAGCGCCGACCCGGCCCCGGCCGAACCGGACCAGGTCCACCGGGTCCGGGTGGACGGTCGAGCGCCGGCTGCGCCGAACGGTTCGGCCAAGGCGGCCCCGACGCCCGAGCACCAGGCGCCGGCGGCTCCGGTCAAGGGCGGTGCCTACGGGGCCACCGCCGCTGGTGCCCCGTCCGGCGACACGACGCCGAGCGGATACCGCAAGCGGGTTCGTGGCACCCACGCACCCCGGACCGATGTGGTCCTGGCCCGTGGCGACCAGAAGCCTGAACAGACCGCCCCCGATACGGCAGAATCGAGTGCTGATCGCATGCGTTCGATGCTGTCGGGTCTGAAGGCCGGCTCCGACCGGGCGCAGGCCGAGGTAGATCAGTCGGGTGATGAGAGCACGGAGGATCCGCGATGAGCATCGGAGATGATGCCCAGGAGTTCAACTGGCTGTTGGGCAAGTTCGTCACCGGCACCAGCGGGGTGACCGATGCGGTGGCGGTGTCGTCTGATGGTCTGTTGATGGCCCAGTCGAACACGCTCGACGAGGCCGGTGCGCACCAGGTGGCTGCGATCATCTCGGGTTGCGTGAGCCTCGGCAACGGGGCCACCCGCTGCTTCGGGTTCGAGGAGCTCAACCAGATCATCGTGGCGATGAAGGGCGGGTACCTGTTCGTATCGGCCATGGGAACCGCTGGTTGCGTCGGTGTGGTGGCCACCCCCAACTGCGACATCGGCAACGTCGGCTACCAGATGACGTTGCTCGTGGAGCGGGCGGGCAAGATGCTCACGCCCGAGCTAGTGGACGAACTGAAGAACATGGTGATGGCGCGATGAGCAACCAAGGGGGAAGTGCGGGGGGACACGACTTCGTTCGGCCGTTCATCATGACGGGAGGCCGCACCGTCAGTCGCAAGCTCGACATGCGCCTCGAGACCCTCGTCCGGCGGATCGAGTCCAAGCCGGTCGACGCCACGATGCCTTCCGAGAAGGTCCACGTGGTGACCCACTGCAGCCGGCCCATGTCGGTGGCCGAGATCGCCGCTGAGCTCAACCTGGTGGTCGGGGTCGTGAAGATCCTCGTCGAGGACCTCGTCGAGTCCGGCCACGTGGAGGTGTTCGTCGACGACGCCGAGTCCACCCTCGACGAGGACCTGGACATGCTCACTCGCATCAGCAACAAGATCCGGAGCCTGTGATGTCCCCCGTCGCATCTACTGCCAGTCCGTCTGGGAGCACCGGTACGCGTGGTCCGAAGTCGGCGAAGATCTTGATCGCTGGTGGGTTCGGGGTGGGCAAGACCACTCTGGTGGGGGCGTTGTCGGAGATTCCGCCGTTGACGACCGAGGCGGCGATGACCACTGCTG
>JAAZBK010000201.1 GCA_012513855.1 Acidimicrobiales bacterium | reverse complement strand
TCAGCGGCCGAACATCATCAGCCACTGGTCGAGGCTCTGGGGCCGGAACACCACGTTGCGGCTGCGGGTCTCGGCCATCGACGCCGACGGCTTCTCCGAGTAGAGGTGACCGGGGAACAGCACCGCGTCGTCGGGCACCTCGGCCAGGCGCTGGGTGAGGCTGTAGTACATCTGCTCGGGGTCGCTGCCGGGCAGATCGGTCCGACCGCAACCGTCGAGGAAGAGGGTGTCGCCGGCCACCAGCTTCCCGTCGACCAGGAAGCACTGGCTCCCGGGGGTGTGGCCCGGCGTGTGGATCAACGTGATGGGGATCTCGCCCACCATCACCGTGTCGCCCGAGGCGTGACCCACCAGGTCGGCCTCGGTGACGGTGGTGGTGCGGGTGATCCACGGGATCTCGTCGGCCTGGACGTGGATCGGGACCTGGACCTCGTTCAGCAGTTCGGCGATGCCGACGATCTCGGCCATCCCGCCGAGGCTTCCGCCCACGTGATCGGCGTGGTAGTGGGTGCCGAGGGCGCCGACCACCTTCATGCCGTCGGCCTCGGCCACCCCGATGATCCCGGCCGGGTCGTAGGCCGGGTCGACGATCACCGCCTCGCCCGTTTCGCGGTCGCCGATCAGGTAGATGAAGTTGACCATCTGCTGGGCCACCGGATCGTGCTCGGCCACGTCGAGGCCGGCGAGCAGTTGGCGGAAGTAGAGGCGGGACTCGGTCATGGGCCCGAATGGTAGGGCGGCCGGTGCGCAACGCCTCCGGTCGCCAATTCGGTCGTCAACTCGGTCGTCACAGCGCCGGTTCGGACCCGATCGGGGCCACGTGGAACGGGACGCTGGTGACGATGGTGTTGGGTCGACCCCGCAGTCGGGTGCGCAGGACCAGCGCGCTCTGGTTGTGGAGGAGCTGCTGCCACGCCTTGTCGAGCGTGAACTCAGGCACCACCACGGTGATGAAGTCGTCGGGGGTCTCGGCGTCCAGATCGTCGATGTAGCGGAGGATCGGGCGGGTCAGCTCCCGGTAGGGCGAGTAGAGGGTGACCAGATCGACGGGGATGTCGTGCTCCTCCCACTGGGAGGTGATCCGCTCCTGCTCCTCGGGGGTGGCCACCACCGACAGGGCCACGAGCTTGTCGGGGTTGAGGGAGCGTGCGTAGGCGATGGCGGTGAGGGAGCCCTTGGTGACGCGACCCACGAGCACGATCACGGTGTTGGTCCGGCGCCGGACCTTCTCGACCGGCGCCGCGGCCAGGCGCTGGTCCATGTCGACGTAGTGGCGCTTGATCTTGCGCAGCACCATCACGATGGCCGGGATGACCAGCACCGGGATCCACGCGCCCTGGGTGAACTTGGACACCACGACCACCACCAGCACGATGGCCGTGGCGGTGCAGCCGACGCCGTTGATTGCCAGGCCGGACCTCCAGCCCTTCTCCCGCAGCCGGAGGTGGTGGCGGATCATCCCGAACTGGGAGAGCGTGAAGCCCACGAACACGCCCACCGCGTAGAGCGGGATCAGCGCGCTCACGTCGGCCTGGAACGCCACGATCAGCAGCCCCGCCATGCCCGACAGGATCAGGACGCCGTTGGAGAACACGAGACGGTCTCCCCGGTTGGCGAGCTGTCTCGGCAGGAACCCGTCTCTGGCCACGTTCGACGAGAGCTGGGGGAACCCGTTGAAGGCGGTGTTGGCAGCCAGGATCAAGATGGCGAAGGTGGCGAACTGGAGCACGTAGTAGAGGATCGAGCCCTTGCCGAACACCGCCGCGCCCATCTGCGACAGCACCGTGTCTCCCCCGTGCTCGAACACCGGGTGGAGGTGGGTGGCCAGGTAGCTCACGCCGAGGGTGAGGGTGGCCATGATCGCCGCCATCATCATCAGGGTGCGCGACGCGTTCTTGGCCTTGGGCTCCTGGAACGCGGGAACGCCGTTCGACATCGCCTCCACACCGGCCAGCACCACGGCCCCCGACGAGAACGCCCGCAGGAGCAGGATCAGGGTGACGCTTCCGGTGAGCTTGGCCAGGTCGGCCCCCTGCTCCTCCGCGAACTCACGGGCGATCTCCTCGTTGCCCTCGATGGTCCCGAGGTCGTGGATCCCGATCCGGTACATCCCGTAGAGGATCAGCCCACCCAAGGCGACGGTGTAGGCGTAGGTGGGGATGGCGAAGACCTGGCCCGCCTCCTTCAACCCACGCAGGTTGCCCACCGCGAGCAGCGCCACGAACCCCAGGGCGAGCCCCACCCGCAGCGCGGCGTTGTCGTTGAAGTGGAACGCCGAGCCGATGGCCAGCACGCCCGACGAAACCGACACCGCGACGGTGAGCGTGTAGTCGACGAGCAACGATGCCCCGGCCACCAGGGATGCCGTGGTGCCGATGTTCTCCCGGCTCACCTCGTAGGCGCCGCCGCCGCTGGGGTAGGCGTAGATCGTCTGGCGGTAGGAGGTGGCCACGATGCCGAGGAGGATCACCGCGATGACGGCGATGGGCATCAGGTACCGGTGGGTCTCGGGGAACGTCGCCGCCGCCAGGAGGACGAACAGGATCTCCTCGGTGGCGTAGGCCGTGGAGGAGATCGCGTCGCTGGCGAACACGGCCAGAGCCGTCGGCTTGCCGAGCGCCTGGTGCTCCGCTTCGCTGCTGGCTATCGGCTTGCCGACGATGACCCGCTTGAACGCTGACGCCATTTGTCCTCGATGAGGCTCTGGTCTCGCCCGGGTGGGGCGCAGTTCGTAACCCGCTCGGTCTACTGCCTGCGGAGCCCGCGATGCGAGCACCCCGGACCGACTCGAAGGACCGTCTGCTGGTGCCGAAACCGGGGCGACTTGGGCATAGGATCCGCGGCCGTATCCGGCACCCCGGATCACGAGTTCACAGGTGGTGCGATCGTGCACGTCGTCGTCGTCGGATGTGGTCGGGTCGGTGCGGGGCTGGCACGCAACCTCGAGGAGAACGGTCACACCGTGGCCGTGGTCGACCGCAAGGCCAAGGCCCTCGAACGTCTCCCGGAGGGCTTCAGCGGCCGCACCGTGGTGGGGGTCGGGTTCGACCGCGACCGCTTGGTGGCGGCCGGCATCGAGCAAGCGGGCGCGCTGGCCGCCGTGACCAACGGCGACAACTCCAACATCCTCGTTGCCCGCGTGGCCAAGGAGACCTTCGGGGTGGAGCGGGTGGTGGCCCGGATCTACGACCCCCGTCGAGCCAAGATCTACGAGCGCCTCGGCATCCCAACCATCGCCACCGTCGAGTGGGCCACCGAACGTGTTCTCCAGCGGGTGATGCCCGAGCGTCCCGCCGTCGAGTGGATCGACCCCAGCGCCAAGGTCTGCCTCATCGAGCGGCCGATCCCCTCGCACTGGGCCGGACATCGCACCGCGGAACTGGACCTCGGCGGCCACACCCGGATCGCCGCGCTCACCCGCATGGGCGAGAGCGCGGTGGCCGGGCCCGAGACCATCCTCCAAGAGGGCGACATCGTGCACGCCTGCGTGGCCGGTGAGTCGATCGAGCGCTTCGATCGGCATCTGTCCACCGCGCCGGCCAAGGGAGGCCAGAGGTGAAGGTCGTGATCGCGGGCGCCGGGAGCGTCGGAACCTTCATCGCCGCCGACCTGGCCCGAGCCGGCCACGACGTCACCGTGGTCGAGGTCGACGGAGATCGGGTCGCCGAGGCGCTCGCAGCAGGCGAGCCCACCGGCGTGCGCTGGGTCACCGCCGACGCGTGCGAGGTAAGCGAGTTCGCCCGGGCCGACGTCGACAAGGCCGATGTGGTGGCCGCGGTCACCGGCGACGACGAGGACAACCTCGTCATCTCGCTGCTCGCCAAGCAGGAGTTCGGCGTGCCCCGGGTGGTGGCCCGGGTCAACAACCCCAAGAACGAGTGGATGTTCAACGAGATGTGGGGAGTCGACGTCTCGGTCTCCACGCCGCACCTGTTGAGCGCCCTGGTCGAGGAGGCGGTGTCGGTCGGCACCCTCGTGAGGCTGCTGTCGTTCGAGGGCGGACGGGCCCGGCTCTACGAGGCCACGCTGGCCGAGACGTCGCCCTCGGTCAGCAAGGAGATCGTCGACCTGGGCCTGCCCCGCAACGCCACCGTGGTCGCCGTCCTCCGCGAGGGCCACGTGATCGTCCCCCGCGGCGACACCCTCCTCCACGCCGCCGACGAGGTACTGGTCCTCACCACCCCCGATGCCGAAGACGAGGTGATCCGGGTCCTGCTGGGCTGAAAACCAACGAACCTGTCGCACTTATCGGGGATGTTCCCGATAGGTGCGACAGGTTCGGCGGAGTTAGACGTGTCAGTTGTTGGGGTCGCCGTCGAGCTTGTCGACGAAGTCCTTTGCCTTCTCGGCGCCGGCATCGATCTTGTCGGTGTGCTTGTTACCGGTCTTGTCGTCGATGACGTCGGCGGCCTTGTCGATCACGTCGTCGGCCTTGTCGGCGTTCTTGCCGATCAGGTCCTTCGCCTTGTCGAGTAGTCCCATCTGAACCTCCAATGGAGCAGTTCCGGCAGGATGCCCACCGGAAGGCTGAACCTAGATCATCGACTTTCACGTGTCTACGGTCCGTCGCGTCACCGGCACTGGCGGTGAGGGGCGGGAGTCTGGAACAGTTCGATCGTGCTCAAGAAGCTGCGGCGCAAGATGACCGAGTCGCTCGACGAGATCGAAGACCAGCGGCTCACCGACCGCATGGCCGACTTCGACGTCACCCACATCGATCAGCTCCCGTTGCGCACCAAGGCGCTCTTCGGCGGCGAGGTCCAGGGAGTGCAGGTCGTGCCCCGGGCGGGCTCCCCGTCGCTGGAGGTGACCTTGGGCGACGGCACCGGCCGGGTGGTCACCGTGTTCACCGGTCGGCGTCGCCTGGGTGGACTTGCGGTGGGCCGGCGGGTGCTGATCGAGGGCGTGGTGCGGCAGGAGCGAGCCCGCCTCGTGGCCATGAACCCGGCCTACACCATCGTCGAGTAGCGACCCGCCGCTACGCGGGACGGCCTCAGGGGGCCAGGGCGCGGGCGACCTGGGCGGCCAGCAGATCCACCACCGCGGGATCCGAGCCGAAGTGCTCCACGACCCTCACCTCGATGCCGGGCCGTGAATCGGCGGCCTCGGCCACCAGTTCGGGGATGTCCTTCTGCTGGTGGCGTCCAGGGTGGAGGAAGTAGGGAAGGACGGCCACCACCGTGGCCCCACCGTCGGCCGCGCGGCGCACGGCGTCGCCGATCGACGGTTCGGCCAGCTCCATGAACGCGCCGATCACGGTCGGCTCGATCCGGGCGTCGAGCCGTGCGGCCAGCTCCAGGTGGGAGCGGTTGGCCTCCGACGCCCGGCTGCCGTGGGCCACCAGCACCACGGCGGTGGTCGGGCTCGATGCTTGCGGCTCCATCACGGCCAGCCTGTCACGACAGGATCCAGGGAGCGCGCGGCAGCAGCGACGGCTCGAACCGTTCGATCAGGTCCCCCGCCGTCACCAGCTCGCCCGGCAACGAGAGGCGCAGGCTCTGGGCCAACTGCTGCAACACGTCGGAAGCGGTCACGCCGACGTCGCCGAGCTGAGCCAACGTGATGGCGCCGTCGCGCTTGGCCAGCCTCTGGCCGGTGGGCCCGAGAACCAGGGGGACGTGGGCGTAGCGCGGCCGGGCGAGGCCCAAGAGGTCGGCCAGGTGGGCCTGACGGGGGGTGGACGAAGCCAGGTCGTCGCCCCGCACCACCTGGTCGACGCCCTGGTCGGCGTCGTCGATCACCACCGCCAGGTTGTAGGCGGGCACGCCGTCGTTGCGGCGCAGCACCACGTCGTCGACCAGCGCGGTGATCGAGCCGAGCACCTCGTCGTCGACCGTCACCTCTCCCACGTCTGCCCGCAGCCGCAGCGCGGGCGGACGGCCGGCGGCTTCGCGATCCGAGCGTTCGGCATCGGCCAGGTTCCGGCAGGTCCCCGGGTAGGCGCCGTCCGGAGTGGGACCGTCGTGCGGCGCGGCCGATGCCTCGCGGATCTCGCGCCGGGTGCAGTAGCAGGGGTAGACGAGACCGGCGTCGGTCAGCCGGTCGATGGCCGCTTCGTAGAGGTGGAACCGCTCGCTCT
>JAAZBK010000200.1 GCA_012513855.1 Acidimicrobiales bacterium | reverse complement strand
TCCGGCTGGGTGACCATCCATCTGTGCGGCCCACCTGAGGGTCCCTCCGGAGAGGGGCGGACGAGCAGCCCTGCCCTCGATTCGGCCTTGCTCCCGGTGGGGGTTGCCGAGCCGGCCGGGTCGCCCCGACCGCTGGTGCGCTCTTACCGCACCGTTTCACCCTTGCCTGTGCCGGGCGGACCCGGCCATCGGCGGTCTGTTCTCTGTGGCCCGATCCGCGAGGTCGCCCCCGCCTGGCTCTCGCCAGCACCGTTGCTCTGGGGAGCCCCGACCTTCCTCAGCCGGGTCTGCCGGAGCAGACGTCGACCGCGGTCACCCGAGGAACTCACCGTCGTCGACGATCGTACCGGAGCTACTCGGCGTCTTCGCCCTCGGCAGCCTCTTCGCCGTCTTCGCCCTCGGCCGGAGCCTCCGTCGTGGTGGTGAGGTAGGCGTCGGTGGCGATCAGATCGCTCAGGGGGAACCGGGCGGCCGAGGGGCTGGTGCCCGTGCCACCGTTGCCCAGCACCGCGGCGCGGCGGGCGGCGGCGGCACCGTGCTGCACCATGGTCTGGCGCCAATCGGCGTCGAGCAGCGTGCCGACCGCGGTGATGTAGGTGGCGGCGATGCTGTTCTCGATGGTGGTGGCCAGGTCTGCGATGGCCACGTCGTTGGTGAGGAGGCTCTCGACCGGGGCGACCTGGTTCTCTTCGAGGAACGCGTTGGGCTCGCCCAGACCAGGGTGATCGCCGGCCTCGGCGGCGAAGATAGCGGCGGCGGCCTCGTGATCGGTGGCGAAGCGCTCGGCCGCGGCCAGCAGCTCGGGGTCCTGGAAGTCGACGCCGAAGCGACGGTAGACGTCGGCTGCCAGCAGCTCGAGCGAGCTGGCGGTGGCGAAGGTGTCGCGGTCGGCCTGGAGCTGTGCCTCGGTGGGATCGCGAGGCGGAACGGTGGGCGGAACCTCGGTGGTGGGCACGGGGGTTCCAGACAGGCCGGGAGCGGGACCGTCGTCGGAGCAGGCTGCCAGTAGGGCGGTGGCGGCCAGACCCGCGGTACCGGCGGCGAGCACGCTCCGGCGGCTGGTGACGTGACCCGGGGTGGTGGTGTCCATGGTTTCCTTCAAGTCCTCAGGGTCGGCGATCAGTTGGCGTCGTCGTCGCTGTCGGTCTCAGCGTCGGCTTCGGTCTCGGCGTCGTCCTCGGACTCCTCGTCGGACTCGTCGTCGGTGAGGGCCGCCGGGCTGGGAACGGTCTGGCCGGCTTCGAGCTGGCCGGCTTCGAGGCCGCCGTCGGTGCTGGCGATCGCCGGGGTGAGCGCGTCGAGCGGCTGTTCGGCGGCGCGGCCGAGAGCCACGGCCTGCTGGGCCTCGACGGTCAGGAACTGGGACAGCACCTTGGCGAAGCTGGTGTCCTCGAAGGTGGCGATGGCGCCCAGGTGGGTGGCCGAGAGCGCTTCCTCGAGCGATGCCAGGGTGGTGAGGACCGCTGCCTCGTCGGCTCCGGCCGGCGGGCTGAACTGGGCGGCCACGGCCGGGTCGGCCGTGGGGATGTCGTCGTCGGCGTGGGCCCGGCCGGTGAGGTCGGCCGCCACGTCCTGGTGGTTCCGCTGGAACCGGCGCAGCGTGGTGGCCAGGTCGCCGCTCAACGCGTCGCCCGAGAGGGCGGCGTCGTAGGCGACGACGGCCGCCAGCTCGAGCGGGATCGCACCGAGCACGTACTGTTGGTTGATGCTCCGTCGGGTGTCGGCGGTGCCCTCCTGGGCGCCGGCAGCCACGAGGCCGAGGCCGGCGAACCCGGTGGTGGCCGCGGTGGCGACGAGAGCGCCGCCGGCTGCGCTCCTGGTGAGGAACGCGCGTCGATCGGTTCCGCTGGTGGTGGCTGGCTCGGTCGGCTCGATCGGCACGCGGTGTCCTCCTGGAATCGTGTCGTCGGTTGGAAGTGTGCTCAAGACGATGGGGTCGCGTCCAAGCGAGAGGTCAAAACGATATGGCGGACAGGTCGGGGAACCAGCGCTCGGCGCGTCGCAGGGCGTCGGCCCAACGTTCCCGGTCGAGGGTCCCGTTCGGCTCGACCACGGCGCGGGCCTTCCAGCTCGACGCCACCTCGGCCTCGTCGGCCCAGGCCCCGAGGGCCAGCCCGGCGGCGTAGGCCGCTCCCAACGTGGTGGCCTCCCGTTCGGGCGAGATCTCGACGGGACGACCGGTGGCGTTGGCCAGGGCCTGCACGAAGGTGGGGTTGTCGGACATGCCGCCGTCGATGCGCAGCGTCGGGATCTCCACACCGCTGTCGGCTTCGGCCGCCTCGACCAGGTCGGCGGCCCGCTGGGCGATCCCTTCGAGCACGGCCCGAACGATCTGGGGCCTGCCGCCGCCGCGGGTGATGCCGAGCAGCGCTCCCCGGGCGCCGTAGTCCCAGGTGGGCGTGCCGAGGCCTAGCAGGGCGGGTACGTAGGCAATGCCTCCGGAGTCTTCGCAGAGGCTTGCCACCTCGTGCGACTCGGCCGCGTCGGAGATGATCCCGAGGTCGTCGCGCAACCACTCGATGTTGGTGCCGGCCGCGAGCATCACGGCCTCGAGTCCCCACCGGCGCACTCCGTCGCGGCTGCTGGTGACGATGGGGAAGGTGCCGTGGGGGCCCTGGGTGGGGTGTGACTGCCGCTCGCTGAGGCACATGTCGAGCATGCCGCCCGTGCCGAAGGTGATCTTGGTCTGGCCCGGGTCGACGCAGCCCTGGCCGAGCAGCGCGGCCTGTTGGTCACCGAGGATGCCGGCGATGGTGGGCGCCCCGGGCAGTGCGGTGGCGGAGCCGACGACGGCCATCGAGTCGACGACGTCGGGCAACGACGTCTCGGGGATCCGCAGCGCTTCGAGCACCTTGGCGTCCCAGGAGGTCTGGTCGGGGGTGCGGAGGCCGGTCACCCCCACGTTGGTGACGTCGGTGACGTGGGAGGCCCCCTCGGTGAGGACCCAGGCCAGCCAGGTGTCGACCGTGCCCACCACCAGGTCCCGGCCGCGTTCGGGGTCGACGGCATCGAGGATGTGAGCGACCTTGGTGGCCGAGAGGTTGGGGGCGAGCCGGATGCCCTGGCCGCCGAGGACCATGCAGTCGCCGACGGTGCGCAGGTCCTGCCAGCCGATGCCGGGCGCCACCGGTTCGCCACTTGCCCGATCCCACACGATGGTGGAAGCCCGCTGGTTGGCCAGCCCGACCCCGTCGACGCCGTCTGCTTCGGTCACCGCTCGGCGAGCCAGGTCCAGCGCGACGTCGGCCATGACGCGGGCGTCGAACTCGACCAGACCCGGAAACGGGGTGTCGGGCAGGAGCTCCTGGCGGTGGCTGATGGTGACACCGCGGCCGGGCTCGACCACGGCCGCCCTCATCCCGCTGGTTCCGACGTCTACGACCAGAAGCTTCACGGTTCCTCCCGGAGGTGGCGCTTGGCGCCCAGGCCGGACGTGGCCGCGGCGATGCCGGCGGCCACCGATCCGAGGACGACGATCTGGGGTATCGAGATCCCGGCCTCGCGGTCGAGCCGGCCGAGCACGCCGATGACCTGGACCAGCGCGAACGCGACCAGTCCAGCCAGCGCGCCGTGCGCCGCGGGACGACCGGTGGCGATCTTGCCGGCCATGAAGCCACTGATCCCGAAGGCGATCAGGAGCGCCAGCAGCGTGGCGTTCAGAGCGGCCTTGGGCTTGGGGTCCTGGCCGGCGAGGACCACGTTGACGATGGCTGCGGGTGCGGCCAGGAGCAGGCCGTACGCGGCGCCTTGACCGACCACCAGCCGGTCGATGTTCACCGCGGCGGCCAGCCCGGGCCGCCGTAGGCGTCGGGCAGGCCCAGCTTGCCCGGGTTGCACACGCCGTTGGGGTCGAGCGCGGCCTTGATCGCGGTGAGCACGCCGAGGCCTCCCCCGAGGGCTTCTGGCACGAAGCGCGCCCTGTTCAGGCCGACGCCGTGGTGGTGGCTGAGCGACCCGCCGCTGGCGAGCACTGCTCGGGTGCCCGCGTCCCAGACCGCCCGGTAGTAGGAGCCTCGCTCCTCCGGTTCCACCTGGGCTCCGAACGTGAAGTAGAGGCAGCCACCGGTGGGGTAGGAGTGGGACTGGTGGCAGGACGCGAGGAGGGTTCCGGGAACGTCTCGTATGGCCTCGAGCGCCTTGGCGTACACGACGTCGAGCTTCGACCAGGGGGCCGAAACCTCCAGCGTGTCGACCACGTAGCCCTTGGAGATGAAGGCCTCGAGCGCGGAGACGTCGTTGCGGTGGCCGAACCACCGTTCGACGAGCTCGTCGGCCAGGCGGTCGGCGTCGGCCCGCTCGCACTCCTGCGCGGCGACGGCCATGCCGGCGTCGACCATCAGCTGGTCGCCCTCGTCGAAGACGAGCAGCACGTTGACGCTCGGGTCCACGCCGAAGTTCCGCTCGGACTCGATGCCGTCGTACAGCCGCATCACCGCCGGGGTCGCGCCCCGCCTGGCGATGTGGCGCATGGCTTCCAGGGCACCCTCGAAGGTGGCGAAGCCCCAGGCGGAGCGGGCCTGGTGCGGCGGGGTGGGCCAGGCCTGGAGCCAAGCCCGGGTGATGACGCCCAGCGTTCCCTCGGACCCCACGAACACGCGGGTGAGGTCGGGGCCGACGGCCTCGCGAGGCTGGCCACCGGTACGGATGGTGCGGCCGTCGGGCAGCACCACCTCGACCCCCATCACGATGTCCTCGATCTTCCCGTAGCGGTTCGACAGCTGACCGGCACCACGGCAGGCGAGCCAGCCGCCGACGGTGGAGAGCGTCATCGACTGTGGCCAGTGGCCGACCGTGAGCCCGTGGCTCGCGGCGAGTTCGGCCTCGAAGGAATCGCCGAACGTACCGGCCAGGACCTCGACGATGCCCGACGTCTGATCGACGTCGACGATGCCCGACAGGGCGGTGAGGTCGAGCAGCACGCCACCGTGCACCGGCACGGTTCCTCCCACCACGCTGGAGCGACCGCCCGCCGGGGTGACCGGCACCCGGGTCTCGTGGCACAGGCGGAGGACCGCGGCGACCTCTTCGACCGACGCCGGGCGGGCGAGGGCTCCGGCCACCTGGCCGACCTCGCCCTGGGTGGCCCAGATCATGGCCAGGGGCCACCAGTCGCGCGAGGCTTCAGCCAGGTGCGTGGGGTCGAGCAACACGTCGGAGCAGACCTCGGCGAGGCGGGCGAGGAACGTGTCGTCGAGCAGCACGAGGGGCGCCGTGAGGCGGCCCGAGGCGGTGCCGGCATCTCCGGCTATGGCGATCGGTGGGGTGACGGAACCGGGGCCGGGTTCGAGGCTCATCGCCGGAGGACCCTAGAGCACGCCGTCGGCGGGAGCGCCGAGGGCGGTGGGGTCGAGGCCTGCGGTGGAGCGCTCCACCTCGATCGCTCGTCGGTACGCCTCGGCCTGTGCCGACGCCTGCTCCGCCGACAAGCTCAGCACCGGAGCGATCAGCGCGGCGACGTCGTCGGCGGCCTCCGCCGACGCATCGCGGGCGAGCAGCCGCGCTCTGGTCCGGCGGCTCAGGACGTCGTCGACCGAGCGAGCCATCTCGTGGCGGGCCGCGTAGACCGCCTCGGCGCGCAGGTAGGGCAGGCCGGCCACGAGCGGCTCCCGGAGCGCCGGGTCGGTCTCGGCCAGCGCGAGCACCGCCCTGGCCTCGCCCCCGAACCGGTCGGCCAGGTGCGCGGTGGTCGCGTCGCTGGAGTCCTTGAGCGCGTCGTAGCCGTCGGCCCCACGCAGCCGGAGCTTGCGGGTGCGGGACCGCTTGGCCACGCCGTGTACGCGATCGCCCAGGTCGTCGATCACGGCGTCGACGGTGTCGGCTGCCATCTCGCGATAGGTGGTGAGCTTGCCGCCGGTGATCGTGACCACGCCCGAGCGCGACGGGGTGACCCGGTGGCGGCGGGAGAGGTCGGCGGTGCGCCCCGTTCCGCCGCTCTTGACCAGCGGACGGAGGCCGGCCCAGGCACCGACGATGTCGGCGTCGGTCGCGCCGGTGAAGCGGATGGCGCTCAGCAGGTAGTCGACGTCTTCCCTGGTGACGGGCGGATCGTCGAGAGGGCCGTCGTAGTCGGTGTCGGTGGTGCCCACGTAGGTGAGGTCGCCCCACGGGACCACGAAGACGGATCGCTTGTCCTTGGGGACGGGCACGACCACCGCGATGTCGTTGCGGACCTTGTCCCAGGGGACGGTGATGTGGATGCCCTTGGCCGGACGGATGGAGTCGGGATCCCGGCCCTCGTCGAGCTGCCTGACCTCGTCGGACCAGACCCCGGTGGCGTTCACCACCGCCTGGCACCGGACGGTGATGTCCTGGCCGTCGGCTCGAACCTGGGCACTGCGCACCCGGCCGTCGGGGCCCTTGTCCAGCCCCACCAGGGTGACCCCGTTGACCGCCACCGCTCCGTGGTCGATCGCCGCCGTGCGAGCCACGGTGAGGGTGAGGCGGGCGTCGTCGACGGTGGCGTCGTAGTAGAGGTACGACGCCGCCAGCTTGTCGGCGGGCAGGGTGGGCATGTGGGCGAGCGCCTCGTCGGGGCTGATCCGCTCGTGGAACTTGCCGATGCGCGCGCCGCCGGTGAGGTCGTACATCCACATGCTCAGGCCGAGGGCACGCGACACCTTCTTGGGGATGACGCTCCCGCGTCCGGTGAGGATCGGGAGGAGGAACGGGAGCAGCTTCACCAGGTGCGGGGCGTTGTGGAGCAGCCGCTGGCGCTCGTGGAGAGCTTCGTAGACCAGGCGGATCTCGCCCTGCTGCAGGTAGCGGAGGCCGCCGTGGGCGAGCTTGGACGACTTCGACGACGTTCCCGAGGAGAAGTCGGAGCGCTCCACCAGTGCGGTGCGGAGCCCGCGCGACGCGGCGTCGAGCGCCACGCCCACTCCGGTGATGCCGCCCCCGACCACCAGTACGTCGAACGGATCGTCGGCGAGGCGGCGTAGGGCTTCCTTGCGGTCGAACCAGCCTGAGCCGCTCATCGGCCGGGTGTCTCGGTGTGGGTGCACTGCATGGCGACGATCCTACGGACGGTGGCCCACCGGGCACCACGGAGAAGCGGTCCGGACCGTGCTCCGGACGCGCCGAGGACGGGCTCGGCGTGACGCCCCTCACAGCGCGGTCGTCGATGTTCGAGCACTTTCGTGGCTGGTTGGTGGACCTCGTGGCACCTGCTCGTCGACGTGTCCTCAGGCCGATGAACAACTCGTTTCGATGTGGACATCGTCACTGCGGCGCGGCCATACTCGCCCTTCGCACGCCCCGGCCCGGGCCCGACATCTCCCGTGGCCGCCCACCGTGACCCCGAGCGGAGGTCTCCGGACCACCCGCACCGACCAGCACCCGAGGGAGCGACCCTCCACCCGATGAACATGTCTTGGCGCACCAAGGCCGCATGCCACGGCCTCGACCCCCAGATCTTCTACCCGGAAACCGAGGAGGAGGCTGAGACCGCACGAGACGTGTGCGGGGTGTGTCCGGTGCAGGGGGCGTGTCTGGAGTACGCGCTGGCCCGTCGGGAGAAGGAAGGCGTCTGGGGCGGCTGCACGGAGAGGGAGCGGCGGCGGATCATCCGCCAGCGACGTCGCACGGCCTGAGGCCACCGCCTGGGGCCCCGCCTGGGGGCATGGCCGCGCCGTCGAGGAGCGGGCGCTTACTCTGACGCGATGGTCGAGGTCCGGCGGATAACCGCCGACGACGGTGGGTTGTTGCGGCGCACGCGGATCGCCGCGCTGTCGGACGCTCCGGGCGACGCCACCACGACCGTCGCTCGGGCCGTGGCCCGTGACGACCTCCACTGGGAGGAGTCGGCGGCCGCCAACGCCTCGGGCCCCCTCCAGGCCACCTTCTTCGCCGAGCACCCCGACCAGGCCGGCGAGGTCGTCGGGATGGTGGGCGCCTACGCCAACCAGGATGGAACGGTCAACATCGTCGGTCTCTGGTCGGCCGAGGGGTTCCGGGACATCGGCGTCGCCGACGAACTGCTGGCCGCCACCGCGTCGTGGGCCCAGCAGTCGGGAACGGCTCGACTGCGAATCTGGGTGGTCGAGCGCAACGAGCACGCGCGCCTGTTCTACGAGCGCCAGGGCTTCGAGGCCACCGGTACCTCGATCCCGTACGAACCGGATCCCCGCATCTCCCAGTTGGAGATGATCCGCCCGCTCTGATCCGGCGCTACGTTCGCCGGTCATGGACTTCGCCCTCTCCGATGAACTGACCGCCCTCCAGGAGACCTGCCGCCGCATCGCGCAGGACAAGGTGAAGCCCCGGGCCCGCGAGATCGACGAGACGGGCGAGTACCCCCAGGACCTGTTCGAGGTGTTCCGCGACGCAGGGCTCCTCGGGCTGTGCATCCCCGAGGACCTGGGTGGCAGCGGTGCGGGCATCCTCGGGCTCACCATCGCCATCGAGGAGGTGGCCAAGTACTCGAACACCGCGGCGCTGATGCTGCTCCTCACCCGGCTCCCCACCGGCCCGGTGATGATCGCCGGCTCGCGGGAGCAGAACGAGCGCTACGTCGCCCCGGTCGCCGACGGTTCGAAGCGGGCGGCGTTCTGCCTGTCGGAGCCGCAGGCCGGCAGCGACGTCATGGGCATGCGCACCAAGGCGGTGGCCGACGGCGACGAGTGGATCATCAACGGCACCAAGTGCTGGATCTCAGGCGTGGTCCAGGCCGACTGGTACACGGTGTTCGCCAAGACCTCCGACGACGTCACCGAGCGCAACCACAACTCGATCTCGGCCTTCATCGTCGAGCGGGGCTGGGACGGCGTGGAGGTCGGCTCCACCGACCGCAAGATGGGCGTCCGCGGCGTCGACACCGGTGAGCTGCTGCTGCACGACGTGCGGGTGCCGGCCGCCAACGTGATCGGCGAGATCGGTGGCTTCCAGCTGGCCATGCAGGGCCTCAACTCCATGCGGCCGATCGTGGCGGCACGCGGGATCGGGCTGGCCGAGGGCGCGCTGATGTATGCCACCGAGTACGTGAAGGAGCGCGCCGCGTTCCGCAAGACCATCGCCGACATGCAGGGCATCCAGTGGGAGATCGCCAAGCTGGCCACCGAGATCGAGGCCGCCCGGCTGCTCACCTACCGGGCCGCGGCCATGGCCGACGCCGGGCTCTACACCAAGGAGCACGTACCGCTGCTGTCGATGGCCAAGTACTACGCCACCGAGGTGGCGGTGAAGGCCTCGAACGTGGCGCTCCAGATGCTCGGCGCCGCTGGCTACATGAAGGACCACATGACCGAGCTGTACTACCGCGACGCCAAGCAGCTCACCATCGTCGAGGGCACCAGCCAGGTCCAGCTCGGCCTCATCGCCAAGGGCGTCCTGGCCCACGACCTCTGGTGGGACTGAGACGCTGCCTCCCCCGCCGTGCGGGGGTATCACGGCTCACGGTCATCGGCAGTCGACGGCAACCGAGAGCGCGCTGCAGACCTCCCGCATCCGTTCGTCGCTGAGTCGTCCGAGACGGGCGACGAGCACGCCGAGCGACACGCTCTCCACCGAGTCGAGGTTGACCGCGCTCACCCTCGGCACGGGATCCACCTCGGGTTCGAGCACCACCTCGCTCGGCAGGTGACGGATCGTCGTCGTGCAGGGAGCGATGAGGGCTCGACCCAGGCGGGGGATGGCGACGTCACGGCTGATCACGACGACGGGGCGGCGACCGATGTCGGGCAGTTCGCACCACCACAGCTCGCCCCGACGAGGCTGGTCGCTCACGACGCGCCGGCTGCGGCGCGGAACGAAGCGAGATCACCCCACTCATCTGGCTCAGCGAGGGGCAGCTCGTCGTAGGCCGCGTAGGCGGCGTCGACCTCGGCGCGCCGGTGTTGAGCGAGCAACGCGGAGAGCGCCTGGTCGAGGAGCGCCGCGTCGGAAGTGGCCGCAGTCACCTTCCGGGCTTCAGCCAGCAGGCCGTCGTCGACCGTGGTACTGACGCGAATGCGAGCCATGGCATGACTATGCCACTCGAGAATGCGGGTCACAACGCCCCCGCGGAGCGATGCCGGTGGCGGGCCATCGATGTGCGTCTCCCATCGACCGTTGGCAGAAATCATCAGGAGAACGTCATTGCTGCCACGAGCAGACCGGGTCACGATGACGGGGTGAGCACCGATTCCGCCCCGTCCCTTGATCCGCCACTTCGACGGATCGTGCTGGTGGCGTTCGACGGGATGCAGCTCCTCGACCTGGCGGGGCCCCTGGAGGTGTTCGACGCCGCGAACCGCCTGGGGGCGAACCCGGCCTACGACGTGGTGGTCGCCACGCGCGGCGGGGGACCGGTCCGCACCTCCAGCGGGATCGACGTCGGGGGGCAGGTCGGGGTGGAGGAGCTGGCGGCGGACCCGGCTCTCGGGATCCACTCGCTGATGGTGACCGGCGGCAACGGGACTCGGGCGCTGATCAGCGACGAGCCGTTCCTGGATCAGATCCGGGTCCTGGCAGGTGGGGCGGAGCGCGTCACGTCGGTGTGCACGGGGGCGCTGGTGCTCGCCGCGGCTGGCCTGCTCGACGGTCGCCGGGCCACCACGCACTGGGCGGCGTGTGATCTCCTGGGCACCTTCGCAGCCGTGACCGTCGAACCCGACCGGATCTACGTTCGCGACGGCGATCGGTGGACCTCGGCGGGAGTCACCGCCGGCATCGACCTGGCGTTGGCGTTGGTCGACGCCGATCACGGTCCCGAGCTGGCGCACCAGGTGGCCTCCTACCTCGTGGTCTTCGCTCGGCGTCCGGGCGGACAGGCCCAGTTCAGCGCCAGCCTCCGCGCTCAGCCAGCCCGCAGCAGCTCTCTGGCCGAACTGCAGCGCTGGCTGCCCGACCACCTCGGTGACGACCTGACGGTCGAACGGCTGGCCGAGCGGGCCGCCATGAGCCCACGCACGTTCGCCCGGGCCTTCAGGGCCGAGACCGGCATGACCCCGGCCGCCCACGTGGAGGAACTTCGGGTCGAGGCGGCCCGCCGGCTCCTGGAGACGTCGGACCTGACCGTGGGCGAGATCGCCCGGCGCGTCGGTCTGACTCGGGCCGAGACGCTCCACCGGGCCTTCGCCCGCCGGACCGGGACCACCCCGGCCGCCTATCGCGACCACTTCGCCCGGCGCACCGCCTGATCACCATCGACCCAGACAGGAAGAACCGACCCATGCAGATCGCCATCGGCCTCTATCCCGAGTTCACCGCCCTCGACGCCATCGGCCCGTACCAGGTCTTCACCCAGATACCGGGGGTGGACGTGGTGGTGTGCGCCGAACGCACCGGTCGCCTGTCGGACGACAACGGCCTGCTCCACTTCGACGTCGAGCACACCTTCGCCGAGGTCGCCAGCCCCGACGTCACCCTCGTCCCCGGCGGGTTCGTCACCCGGCGCCTGGCCCGCGACCGCGACCCGATCGTCGACTGGTTGGCGGCCACTCACCCGACCACCACCTTCACCACGTCGGTGTGCACCGGAGCTCTGCTGCTCGGAGCCGCCGGCCTGCTCGACGGGCTCGACGCCACCACCCACTGGTTCGCCTACGACGAGTTGGCCAGGTACGGCGCTCGTCCAACCGAGCAGCGGGTGGTGCGCCAGGACCGGATCTGGACCGCCGCCGGGGTGTCGGCGGGGATCGACCTCGCCCTCACGCTCACGGCGGAGCTGTTCGGGCCGGAGATCTCCCAGGCCGTCCAGCTCGGCATCGAGTACGACCCGCAACCGCCGTTCGACTCCGGCGCACCCAGCAAGGCCGCGCCGGAGATCCTCGACCTGGTCCGCTCGGTGAGCGCTCAGAAGGAGGCCGAGATCCTCCGCTGAGCGGGTCGGATCCGGCCGCCCGACTGCACGCAAAACGATGTCAGGGGTGGGGAGCTCCGGTCGGGGACCGGTCGACCACGACCCCGGACAAGACCGGACGGAGGTCGAGGACCTGCCACGCGGGGTCGGCGTCGCCCAGGGCCTCCTCCAGGGCCGATCGGCCCGAGGGAGGTGCGACGATGCTGAGGGAACCGCCCGCACCGCCGGCCCCGTTGACCTTCCAGCCGGCCGCTCCGGAGGCCTCGGCGACCTGGATGGCCCGGCGGTGGTCGGGGCCCACCAGGTCGGGGTGCATGCGAGCCTGCGCGTCGGTGGAGCGGGTGAGGACGTCGGCCCAACCCTCGACGTCGCCCGATTCCAGGCGGGCTGCCGCCTCACCGGCGAGAGCAGCGAGGTCACGGCTAGCGCGGCGGACGCGATCGTGTTCGACCCCGTCGCAGGTGAGGAAGGCCCGGATCACCTCCTGGTGCACCGCCGAGGAGTCGTGCCGGCCGAACGCCACGGTCACCACCCGCTCGCCCAACTCATCGAGCAGACCGGGGGATGGTTCCACCGGCAGGCGTCTGACGTCGGGATAGGTGTCGATGGCCAGGTGGAGCAGGCCCCCGCATGCGGCGGCCCACTGGTCCTGGACCCCAGCCTCCCGTCGGGCCCGAGAGGTCTCGACGCCGTGCGCAGCGGCCGCCAGCTCGTCGGGATCGCAGTCGTCGTCGCTCCACAGGCCCCGTACTGCCGCCATCAGCGCCACCACGACGCTCGCCGACGTGCCGAGCGAGGACCCGGCGGGGACCGCGGAGGAGACCGTGATCTCGAGCGGCTGCCTGCCTCGGGGGTCGAGGGACGAGACGACCTCGGCCACCGCGTGCTCGAGCAGCGGCTCGGCGCTGGGGGCGGGTTCGGCCCAACCTCGTTCCGGGCTCGGGCCGAAGCGGTGGTCGAGACCGATGTCGGATGCGACCACGCGGATCGGTGGCGTGCCGGCCTGTGCCGGTGCGGTGGCGGCTGTGACCGTTACCCCCGGGCCCGCCGCCAACGAGCACACCTGGCCCGGCGAACCGAACCAGGTGTCGGTCCAGCCTCCGACGTCGCAGATCCTCACCGGCGCCACCGCGGTGGATCGTCGCTCGACAGGATCGTGGATGGTCAGCTCAGGCGTCGGGACGTCGGGCCACCACGGTGACGGTGTCGTTGATCGCTCGTGGTAGCAGGGCGTGGAACCCCGCGGCTTCCAGCTGATCGACGAGGTCGTATCCGAAGTCGTTGTAGACCAACGAGCCGTAGTGGTACTCGGCGTCGAGCAGGAGGACGTCTTCCGGTCCGCTCACGTCGACCCGCGGCCTCGTGGTGTGCGCGAGGGGCCACCTGACCGGAACCGAGAAGATGTGCAGGCCACCGGGACGCAACACCCTGAAGGTCTCGGCGAATCCCCGCTCGGGGTGGCGAACGTGCTCGAAGATGTCGGAGGTGATGATGAGGTCGAAGGTCTCGTCGTCGAAGGTGAGCGCTTCGAGGTTCTCGCAACGCACCCCGTCGCGGGTCTCCCCAGGTTCGACGTCGGGCCAGAAACCCGAGGTCACGTAACCCGGCAACGGCGAGAACCGCGGGCGGAACGGACCGAGCCACCCTGGCTCGAAGATCGCCTTGGCGGCGAACTCCTGCTCGGCGGCGAGTTCGTCGAGGTTGGCGCTGCCCTGCCGGCTGAGGTGGGCGAGCATCACCTCGGCTTGGTGACGATAGCGGTGCGACGCGCCGCACTCGGTGCACGGAAACGTCTCACGCACGGAGAGTCCGTCGCGCACGAAGCGGCTGAAGCGGCCGCACACCGCGCACATGGCCAGGTAGGAATCGGGCGGCCGGGTGGTGTAGCCGGGCTGGGCCGCCGGTTTCGCCTCTGCCTTCGACGGACGTGTGCCGTAGTGCGCCCGCGGCGGTCCGCCGATGGCTTCGCCGACGCGCTGGCGCGCGCTTCGGACCCTTGGAGCCAGGCTCCGCTTCACGGGCGAGAGCCGCCGGCGGGCGCCGGTGAGGGTCAGCGGCATGGGCTGCACTTGCTGCGGCGGTCAGTAACCACGGCGAGAGCCTACGCGACGACCACCCGCCCCGCGGCGGGGCCGATGGCCGGCTGCCGTCCGGTGGTTTCGCCACGAGCCACGGATGCGCTCGAAGGTTCGCCACAGCAGCCAGGTGACCACCACGCAGGCCAGCGCGAGGGTGACGGCGACGATGCCCGCGGCCACCGGGTACGCGAGGGCGAGGGCGACCATCACCGCCACGATCCCGTCCTCTCCGACCGAGAGGACCAGGTTGCTCACCGGTTCGGGCGAGGTGTTCGCCACTGCCCGGGTGGACGCCTTGGCTCCGTGGGCTGTCAACGAGAAGGTCCCGGACAGCATCGCGGCCATCACCTCCGAGGAACCGGCGTCGTGGGCGAGGAAGCCGCCCAGGAGCGCACCTCCGATCGGGCGGATAACGGTGTGGGCGGCGTCCCACGCGCTGTCCAGCCAGGGAACCTTGTCGATGATGAACTCGAGGACGAACAGCAGCCCGGCGGCGGCGATCACCCCCGGGCGCTGGAGCCCGGCCGGCGTCTCGGCCCACCCGAAGCGGCCGGCCAGGCCGAGGAGGAGGACCGTTCCGTAGAGGTTGAGGCCGCTGGCCCAGCCCGAGGCGAGGATGCTGCCCATCTCCACGACCGTCAGCCTCGCGCGCCGGGTGGAACGACATCGCCGTTTCGAGCGGCCCGGCGCGTCTGACATGCTGCACCGGATGAGCCCAGAGGTGACCTTCGAGCAGCACGGCGGCTGGCCTGGGATCCTCGGCCGGCTCACCGCCCGCGACGACCTGAGCGACAGGGCTGCGGCTGCCGCCATGGCCGAGATCCTCGACGGCAACGCCACACCCGCCCAGATAGCCGGCTTCATCGTGGCCCTGCGCATGAAGGGGGAGACGGTCGACGAGCTCACCGGTCTGGTCTCGGCCATGGTCGACCGCTCCACGCCGGTGGTTCTGGCGAACCCCGACGGCGTCATCGACCTGGTCGGGACCGGCGGCGACCGCAGCCACAGCATCAACGTCTCGACCCTCGCCGCGCTGACGGTGGTGGGAGCCGGTGGGCGGGTGTGCAAGCACGGCAACCGGGCGGCCTCGTCGGCGTGCGGCACGGCAGACGTCCTCGAAGCCCTCGGGGTGGCGTTCGACCTGGGGCCCGAGGGCGTGGCCCACTGCGTCGACACCGTGGGGATCGGGTTCTGCTTCGCGGCGCGGTTCCACGCGGCGATGCGCCACGCAGGACCCACCCGTCGAGAGCTGGGCGTGCCCACCGTCTTCAACTTCCTGGGTCCCCTGGCCAACCCGGCCCGGGTGAAGCGTCAGGTCACCGGGGTGGCCGATCCGGCCATGGCCGAGCGGATGATCCACGTGCTGGCGGCCAACGGCTCCGAGCGGGCACTCGTGGTCTACGGCCACGACGGTCTCGACGAGCTCACCATCACCACCACCTCCACCGTCCACGAGCTCCGCGACGGAGAGGTGCGCACGTACGAGGTGGATCCGGCCGACCACGGGATGGGAGGCGCCAGCCTCGACGACCTGCGCGGCGGCGACGCCCTCACCAACGCCGACATCGGACGGCGGGTCCTGGGTGGCGAGAAGGGTCCCAGGGCCGACATCGTGGCCCTGAACGCCGCCGCGGGCCTCCTGGCGGCCGGGGTGGTCGACGATCTGGCCTCAGGAGTGGAGGCGGCGCGGGTCTCCCTCGCGGAGGGCGGAGCGCTGGCCGCGCTCGAGGATCTGATCCGGGCTTCGAACGAGGCGGCAGCCACCGCGTCGTGACCGCGTGGCCCTAGCGTTGTCCGGCTGCCCGGCCCGTTCGGGGAGCAGGAGGCGACGATGACCACCACCACGGCTACCGAAGACGCCCCGGCCACCGAGCCGGGCGCCCCGTCGACTCCGGCGCCATCGAGCGACGAGGTCGAGCGCCGGCGTGCGCTGAACCGCATGAAGCTGGTGGCCACCGGGTTGCTGGTGCTGGCTGCGGTGGTGTTCGTGGTGGCCCGCCAGTTCCCCCACAGCACGTTCGCCGGCTATGTAGAGGCCTTCGCCGAAGCAGCCATGGTCGGCGCCCTGGCCGACTGGTTCGCGGTGACCGCCCTCTTCAAGCACCCGCTCGGTCTCCCGATCCCGCACACCGCGATCATCCCGGAGCGCAAGGACGACATCGGTCGTGGCCTGGGCACGTTCGTGCAGGGCAACTTCCTGTCGGGACCGGTCATAGCCGAGAAGATCCGATCGGTCGGGGTGGCGGTGCGGCTGGGGGAGTACCTCGCCGAGCCCGCCAACGCGCGCAAGATCGGCGACAACGCCGGTGACGCGGTGAAGGCTGCGGTGGATGCCCTGCGCGACGAGGACATCGCGCCCGTGGTGGAGCAGATGGTCACCGACCGCGTGCAGGCCGTGCCCGCCGCGCCTCTCGCCGCGAGGGTGCTCGAGGCCGCCATGGTCGACGGTCACCACCAGCTCGCCATCGACTCACTGCTCAAGGGGGTCGACGGCTACCTGGACCGCAACGCAGGGTCGCTGAGGGACCGGCTGGACGAGGAGTCGCCGTGGTGGGTGCCCGAGGCCATCGACGACCGGATCTTCGAGAAGCTGGTGGGCGCGGTCCGGCGGTTCATCGACGAGGTCGGTGGCCAGCCCGATCACCAGGTCCGCCTCCACTTCGACGAGCGGGCACGGGAGCTGGTCGACCGGCTCCGGCACAGTCCCGAGATGGAGGCCCGTGGTGAGGAGCTCAAGGCGCAGCTGCTGGCCCACCCGGCCCTGCGGACCTGGACGGCGACCCTCTGGCAGGACCTCAAGGTGACGCTGGTGGAGGCCAGCGCCGACCCGGCCAGCGACCTGCGCGCCCGGCTGGAGGCCGGCGTGATCCGCCTGGGCGAGACCCTCCAGACCGACCCCGACCTCCAGGCCAAGGTCGATGGATGGGTCGAGCGCACCGCCATTTACCTGCTGGACCAGTACCGCGACGAGGTGGCCGACCTCATCTCGGGGACCGTCGAGCGCTGGGATGCCGGTGACGCCAGCCGCCGCATCGAGCTACAGGTCGGCCGTGACCTCCAGTTCATCCGCATCAACGGCACGGTGGTGGGCGGCCTGGTCGGGGTGCTGATCCACGCGGCCACCCACGTGTTCTGACCGGCGAGGATCAGTCGGAGCCCAGGCTCCACATGGCGTCGAGATCGTGCCTGGAGTACGCCTTGAAGGCGATCATCGTGCGGGTCTCGATCACGCCGTCGAGCCGGGCGATGTGGCGGGTGACCACCTCGGCCAGGTCGTCGTGGTGGCGGACCCGGATGATGGCCACCAGGTCGACGTCGCCGGCCACCGAGTAGACCTCGGCCACCCCCGCGATGTCGGCCAGTTCGCCGGCCAGATCGGCGATGCGGGCCGGCTCGGCCCTGAGCATGAGGAACGCGTTGACCATGGTGGGCGACCCTAACCGTGGGCGGGGGTCCCGCCACCCGTGGGAGACGGGCGCAGGCCGGCCTCGGCGTCGAGGGCATCGAGCTCGCGCTGGGCTTCGGCCAGGCGGGTGACCTGGGCAGCGACGTCTTCGTGGAGGTGGTGCTGGAGCGAGCTCGGGGTGAGGGCCGAGGTGCTCAGCGCTGAGAGCTCGGTGGCGGCGGTCTCGAGCTGGGCGACCTGGTGGCCGATCTCGGCCAGCGGCCCGCGACGCGCCGCGGGGGCGAGCACGGCGACGCGCGCCAGCTGGCGATCGGTCTCCACCGCCCTGTTCTTGAGGTCGGTGGCGGTGGCGACCAGCGGGGTGGGCTCGGGCCGGCGACGCACGTTCCTGAGCGCGCCGGTCGGCTGGTGGTCGGCCACCACGGCGTCGACGATGGAGCCGACCCGGGCCAGCCGTCGGTGCATCCGGGCCGGGGCGCGGGGGTCGACCAGCCAGGCGAGGGGTGCGCCGGTCTGGACCTTGTGGTCGATGCGGTGGCGTCGTCGGATCCTTCCCCTCATGAACAGGAAGGCGAGGCACGCGGCCACGATGAGCACGCCCGCGCTGCCCAGAGCCCAGAGGAGGAACCACTTCACCGCATCGAGGTTACCGAGGTGGGCTCGAAGGTGGGCAGCGGGGCACCGGTGGTGACCAGCGGTCCGTCGGCGCTGATGACGGTGATGCGGTGCTGCTCCCGGTCGAGCCACGCGGCCACGCAGAGGAGCTCGTCGGCCAGGGCCTTGTGGACCGGAGTCCCCGCCTCGCCCACCTCGTCGAGCGACTCTGGCGCCGCAGGATCGAGGTCGAGGGGGAGCGGCACCGGGGAGGTGCCCGACGGGTCGATCCGCCAGGCCCGGACCAGCCGGCCGTTCTGCAGCTCCGCGCCCGACCTGCCGTCGACGTGGAGCACCACCCGGCCGGCGCGGCGCAGCGTGTCGAACCGCTGCTGCCGCCGGATGGCCGAGGCCAGCGCCGCGGCCCGGTCCCGTACGTCGGCCGCCTCCTCGAACCGCTCGGCCGAGGCGAGGGCGTGCATGCGCGCCTCGAGAGGGGCCAGGAGCAGCTCCGGATCGTGCAGGAGCCCCCGGCGGATCCGCTCGACGACGGCGCCGTACTGCTCTCGGGTGACGTCGGACGCGCAGGGACAGTGGGACACGCCGAGCTGGGCGGGCGCGCAAGGTCCGGAGCGGGATCGCTTGCCGGGAGCCTCGGTGCAGCGCCGGATGGGCACGGCCGTCTCTATGGCCTCGGCTACGCGCTTGGCGGTGCGGGTCGAGGGCAGCGGCCCGAGGTACAGAGCCCCGTCGGGTCGAACGACGCGCACCACCGAGAGCCGGGGAAATGCTTCGTGGGTGAGCTTGAGGTACACGTAGCGACGCCAGGTCTTCGCCTGCTTGTTGAACCGTGGCTCGAGGCGGTGGATCAGCCGGACCTCCAGGACGGCCGCCTCCAGCGGGGTGGGGCAGACCGTGTGGTCGATGCGCTCGGCTTCTCGCAGCATCTGACCGATCTTGCGACGGTCGTCGGTGGAGAAGTACGACCGCACCCGGCTCCGGAGGTTGGTGGCCTTGCCGACGTAGAGGGCGTCGCCCCTCCGGTCGCGGAACACGTACACGCCTGGGCTGCGGGGCAGGTGGTCGGTGAGGCGCAGCTTGGAGGCCTGGGGGTGGCCGCTCATCTTCGGCAGAGCCACCAGGTCGTCGAGCCCGCACACGCCGAACGAAGCGGCCCGTTCCAGCAGCAGGTGGAGGAGGTCGACGGTGGCGAGCGCGTCGTCGAGGGCCCGGTGGGTGGGCCGGTGGTCCAGCCGGAACCGGGTGGCGAGGGTTCCGAGCTTGCAGTTGGGGACCTCGTCGCGGACGAGGCGACGAGCCAGCGGGAGCGTGTCGACCGTGCGGTTGGAGAAGCGCGGCCGCCCGTCCCGCTCGAGCGCGGCGTTGAGGTACCCGAGGTCGTACCGCACGTTGTGGCCGACGATGACGGCATCGCCGCAGAACTCGAGGAGGTGGGGGAGCACGGCTGACGCCGAGGGTGCGGTGGCCACCATGGAGTCGGTGATGCCGGTGAGGAGCGTGATCTGCCGCGGGATCGGGTAGCCCGGGTTCACGAAGGTCTGGAGCGTTCCCAGGACCTCGCCGCCCCGGACCTTCACCGCACCGATCTCGGTGATCCCGCCGTCGGCCGCGGTGCCTCCCGTGGTCTCGATGTCGAGCACGCAGAACGTGACCTCGTGGAGCGGGGTGCCGAGGTCGTCGAAGCTGCGCTGCATCCCCCGGACCGTAGCGAACGACCGTTCGACGAACAAGCGTTCGCGTTCGGTGGTTTCGGTAGCATCGACGGCGTGTCGACTCCTGCCCGCTACCGGTGCACGTCGTGCGGGAACCTGACCCGCTTCGACGTCACGAGCTCCCGCCGTACCCGCGCGTACCACCACTTCACGGTGGGCGGTGATCTGACGGTCGAGGACGAGCAGGTGCTCGAGGAGTCCGTCGAGTCGGTGGAGTGCCGCTGGTGCGGTCCGGCCGGGCGGGTCGAGCCGCTGGCGGCCGACGATCCGGAGATCGCTCAGGGGTAGGGACCATCGACTTCGACCCGAAGCTGCTGCGCGAGGCCTGCCTGCTGGCGCTCCGCGTGGCGGCCGAGGGCGAGCTGGCCGATCCGAGGATCCCGGCTCCGTCGTCGATCCGACCCATCATGGGGTTCTCGCGGCTCTCGGCGGCGGCGTACGGGCGGCTGCGCCAGGCGGTCGACGAGGACGGGGAGTTCCGGGCCAGGGTCGCCGATGCGGCCAGCGAGGAGGTCGTGGGTCGAGCCGGCCTCCTGTGGCTCACCCGCCCGGACGGGTGGTTGGAGGACCCGGCCTTCGCCGAGGCTGCATCGGTTTCGACCAGGGCACGGCGGGGGCGGACCCAGGGCGGTGTCGATGCCAAGCTCGTCCGCGCACGCGAGCAGGCGGCGAAGGCCGACGAGGCTCGGCGGCGGGTTCAGGCCCAGCGCGACGGC
>JAAZBK010000199.1 GCA_012513855.1 Acidimicrobiales bacterium | reverse complement strand
GCCGCGCCGGCGGCAGCCCGGGCTCGGCGGCGGTGACCGGTTCAGCTCGGGCCTCTCGCTCCGGAGCCGGCACCGCGGTCAGCGAGTCGAGGTCGAAGGGATCGTCGGGCCCGGGGGTGATGACGGCGACCGGCGTCCCAACCGGCACCGTCTCGCCCGCCTCGACCAGCACGGCGCGGACGTGGCCCGCGACCTCCGACGGCACCTCGGTGTCGACCTTCTCGGTCGACACCTCGAACAGGGTGGCGTCGACGTCGACTCGATCGCCCACCTCCACCGCCCAGGCCGTGATGGTTCCCTCGGTGACGGTCTCACCGAGCTGGGGCATGGCGACGACGTCCATCGGAACCGACCCTAACGACCGCCAACAGGCCCGCGGCGCTCAGGTGGAGTGGGAGCCGGCACGGTGCTTGGCTTCGTCGACCACGCGGTCGGCGACCAGCCGAGCCAATCCCACGGTGGCTCCCGTCACCACCGCGAACAGGGCGGCCTCCCGCCAGGTGGTCTGGCCGTCGCCCGGGCTGCCCGGTACGAAACCTCGCCGCTTCGTCCACGACTTGGCCAGGAGCTTTCGAGCGATGGTGGCCACGCCGAGTCCGACCACGGTGGTCAGTCCGGCCCACAACATGCCTTCTTCTTCGTCCATGGGACATCGCTTACCACGTCCGCGACCCCCAACCCGTCGCGATCGCTGTCCATCCGGCCCGAACGGACTTACGGTGGGCCCATGGCCCCGCCGCCCGAGTCGACCCAGCCGATCCAGCCGACCCACCGCTACCTCGCCGGCAACTTCGCTCCGGTCCGGACGGAGCAGGTGCTCACCGGCCTGGCGGTCGAGGGGACGCTGCCGGCCTTCCTCGACGGCCGCTACCTCCGCAACGGCCCCAACCCCGTCGGCCCGGTCGACCCCGCCGGCTACCACTGGTTCCTCGGCTCCGGGATGGTCCACGGCATCCGCCTCCGCGATGGCCGGGCCGAGTGGTACCGCAACCGCTGGGTCCGCTCGGGCGAGGTGGCCGATGCCCTCGGCGAGCCCCGCAGACCCGGACCGGTCCACGCCGAGATGGACTTCTCGCCCAACACGAACGTGGTGGGCCACGCCGGGCGCACCTTCGCGATCGTCGAGGGTGGAAGCCGCCCCTACGAGCTCACCGACGAGCTCGACACCGTCGGACCCTGCGACTTCGACGGAACCCTCTCCGGCGGGTACACGGCCCACCCCCACCGCGATCTGGCCACCGGCGACCTCCACGCCATCTCCTACTTCTGGGGGTGGGGCGACGTGGTCCAGTACTCGGTGCTGGGCCGCGACGGCCGGGTCAGCCGCACCGTCGACCTCGACGTCCCGGGCGGGCCGATGATGCACGACTTCGCCTTCACCGACCACCACGTGATCGTGTTCGACCTGCCCATCACCTTCGACCTGGACCTGGTGGCCAGGCAACCGTTCCCGTACGCCTGGAACCCGGCGCACCCGTCACGGGTCGGCGTGTTCCGACGCGACGGCGACGGCACCGACCTGCGCTGGTTCGACGTCGCGCCCTGCTACGTGTACCACCCGATGAACGCGTTCGAGGACGGCACCTCCCTCGTGGTCGACGTCGTCCGCTACGAGAGCTCCATGAGGACCGACCACACGGGTCCCTTCGAGGCCTCGCCCACCTTGGATCGTTGGACCATCGACCTGAACGGACCGTCCACGGTCGCCGAACAGACGCTGCACGACCTGCCGAGCGAGTTCCCCCGCATCGACGAGCGCCTCACCGGACGGCGCCACCGCTTCGGCTACTCGCCCGTGTCGTCGGACCCGAACGTGGAGGAGCCAGAGTTCGACGGCTTGATGCGCGTCGACACCACCAACGGTCGGACCCAGGTGCGAAGCTTCGGCCCAACCCGCCGATCCCACGAGTTCGTGTTCGTGCCCACCGCCGAGGACTCCGCCGAGGACGATGGCGTGCTCATGGGGCTGGTGAGCGACGTCGCCGACGACACGACCCGCCTGGTCGTGCTCGACTCGGCCACCCTCGAAGACGTGGCCTCGGTCGAGATCCCGGCCCGGGTCCCGTACGGGTTCCACGGAAACTGGATCCCCACCGGCCAGTAGTCGCCGGGCCGGCTGACCGCTGGCTGCCGAATCGCTACCGACGGACCGCCTTGTCCAGCTCGGCCTTCAGCTCGGGCGTGAGCCGTTCCAGCGCCACCAGGGCGCCCATGTTCTCGCGCACCTGATCGGCCGACGACGCCCCGGTGATCACGCTGGACACGTTCGGGTTGGCGGCGCACCAGGCGATGGCCAGCTGGCTCGGGGTCACGTCGATCCGGCCGGCGATGTCGACCAGCGTCCGAGCCTTCTCGTTGTTGGCCGGGTCGGTGAGGATGTCGCGCAGCCACTCGTAGCCCGGGAGGGTGGCCCGGCTGCCGTCGGGGATGCCGTCGACGTACTTGCCGGTGAGCAGTCCGGAAGCCAACGGGCTCCACGTGGTGAGGCCGATCCCCTCGTCGTCGTACAGGCGGGCGTACTCCTTCTCCACCCGACGGCGTTCCAGCAGGTTGTACTGGGGCTGCTCGACCACCGGCTTGTGCAGGTTGCGGCGCTCGGCGATCTCGCAGGCGGCACGGATCTCGTCGGCTGACCACTCCGACGTACCCCAGTAGAGGGCCTTGCCCGCCGACACGATGTCGCTCATGGCCCACACCGTCTCCTCGATGGGGGTGTGGGGATCGGGCCGGTGGCAGTAGAGGAGGTCGACGAAGTCGAGCCCCATGCGTTCGAGCGACCCGTCGATGGCGTGGAAGAGGTACTTGCGGTTGAGGGTGTTGCGCATGTTGGGAACGTCGCCGTGGATGCCCCAGAACACCTTGGTGGAGATCACGTAGGACCAGCGCTCCCAGCCCAGCTCCGCGATGGCCTGGCCCATGATCCGCTCCGATTCGCCGCCGGCGTAGGCCTCGGCGTTGTCGAAGAAGTTCACCCCGGACTCGCGCGCGACGGTGAGGCAGTCCTTGGCCAGCCCGGTGTCGACCTGGGTCCCGAAGGTCACCCACGAGCCGAACGAGAGCACGCTCACCTGGAGACCCGACCGGCCGAGCCGGCGATAGGTCATGGCGGGCTGGTCGTTGCGGGTCTCGGCGTTCGACACGGTGGATCCTCGATTCGTCTCGGCGGGTCTCCCCGGCTGGTCTGCGGTGGCTCAGCGTAGGGTGAGGATCGCCACCGCGGGACGGTTGAACAGCCGCACCTGCGGCGCGTCGCCCCGCTCGATGCCCACCCCCGGGCTCACGTAGATCCGGTTGCCGCTCACGCTGTTCAACCCACCACGAGCGACGTCGCGGGGCACGTCGCTCAACGTCACCAGCGGGCCGAAGCCCGGGAGCACGATCTGACCGCCGTGGGTGTGACCGGCCACGGTGAGGTCGACCCGCGAGTCCTCCGGTAGGTGGAGGACCGTGTCGGGACGGTGGGCCATGAGCAGCGTGATCGCCCCCGGGTCGGGCGTGGCCAGGAGGTCGGCGCGCACGGCGCCGGCCGCCTGCGAATCGTGGTCGAGGGCGTGGCCACCGATCCTCACGGTGCGGTCTCCGATCTCGAGGTCGACCACCTCGTCGTAGAGCACCACCACCTCGGTGCCCTCGAGCAGCCGGTGCCACCACCCCGGGGTCTCGGCATCTCCCTGCACCATGTAGACGCCGTGGGGAGCGGAGAGCCGGCCGAGTAGGTCCTGCATCGCCTCCAGCTCACGCTCGTACTCGTCGTCGTCGCCGTGGAACAGGTCACCGGGGATCAAGATGACGTCGGGCTCTGCGGCCAGCAACCGGTCGACCGCCTCGTGCTCGTGGGCTCCCACGTCGTTGGTCTGGAGGTCGGCAAGCACCCCGACCGAGACCGGATCGTCGCCGCGGCGGTCGCCGGCCAGCACCACGTCCAGGTGGTCGACCCGCAACCAGTTCGGTTCGATGTGGGTGGCGTAGAAGCCGACTGGGGCGGGCAACACCAGGACCAGGGCGGCCAGCCAGGGCACCAGGCGCGGACTCGCTCCGACCGGCGACGCCCGATGCCGGCGCAGGTTCGCCACCGCCACCGCCACCCCCAGCATCGGCAGCGAGACGGTGCCGACCAGGTAGGCGTAGTGCATCACGCCGAACATCCGGACGGGACCGATCGCCGCAGCTAGCAGCACCGGAGCCAGGCCGACCCCAGCCGCGGCCCCCAGCCAGTTGAGTCCGTGTCGGATCACGTCATCGCCCGGAGCGCCCCGCCGGAAGGCCCTGTGAACCGCCCACGACCCCGCCCCACCGATCCCGATCGCGAGCACCGTGAGCGGGATCGTGACCATCGGTAGATGATGGCCGCTCCGGGGACATCGCCGACCGCGGCCTGCCATTAGCGTCGGCCCCATCGTGACCGCTGATCTTCCCGCCCCCGCGGACGGTGGCCCAGACTTCGACCCCGCCATCGGTCGGCGGATGGTGAGCCGGATCCGCCTGCGCATGGCTCTCTTCCTGGTGCTGGCCAACGTGGTGGGCGTGGCCATCGTGGTGGTCTGCATCCTGTGGGTGGTGCCGGGGCCGCCGATCGAGGACGTCGGACGGACCGTCGCCCTCAACGGGATCCTCGTCGGGTTCTTCTTCGTGGTGATCGTGCCGATCATGTCGCTGCTGGGCGAGAAGTGGCTGGCCAGCGGCCGGCAGTGGCTCATCGAGGGTCGGGTTCCCACCGACCGGGAGGTCACGGCCGCCCTGCGCGGCCCCATCTACCTGTACACGGTGCACGTGGGCGCCTGGTTCGTCGCCGCCGTGGTGTTCGCCATCCTCAACGGCATCCTCGACGTCGACATGCTGCCCAGGGTGTCGATCACGATCCTGCTGGGAGGGCTCACCACCTCCGCCGTGGTCTACCTGCTCGCCGAGCGCGAGACCCGGCCGATCGCAGCCCTGGCGCTCTCGCTCCACGCGGTCGACGAACCGAAGCTCCCCGGCGTGGTCACCCGCACCATGATCGCCTGGGCGTTCGGGTCCGGGGTGCCTTTCCTCGGGCTCCTGATCACGGGCATCCTCACGCTGATACGCCCGCGGACCACCGTGGAGGAGGTGGCGGTGACACTGGTGGTGGTGAGCGGGCTCGGTCTGATCGCCGGTGCTCTCGTGACGGTGAACGGCGCCCGGGCGGTGGCCGACCCGGTCCGCGACCTGCAGCGGGCCATCGGCGAGCTCTCGGCCGGCGACCTCGACGCCCGGGCGCAGGTGTTCGACGGCAGCGTCCTCGGAGTGCTCCAGGCCGGGTTCAACGACATGGCTGCCGGCATCGCCGAGCGCGAGCGGCTGCGAGACCTCTATGGCCGTCAGGTCGGCGAGGAGGTGGCCCGGGAGTCGCTCGAGCGGGGCAGTTCGCTGGGCGGGGAGGTCACCGACGTGGCCGTCCTGTTCGTCGACGTGGTGGGCTCCACCGGCCTGGCCGCCACGCTCCCCGCCACCGAGGTGGTCGGCCTGCTCAACCGGTTCTTCGGGGTGGTGGTCGACGAGGTCCACGGTCACGGCGGCTGGATCAACAAGTTCCAGGGCGACGCCACCCTGGCGGTGTTCGGCGCCCCGAGCACGATCGAGGACCCCGCCGGCAAGGCTCTGGCCGCCGCTCGTTGCATCTCCAAGCGCCTGCCCATCGAGGTGCCCCAGCTAGGCGCCGGGGTCGGGGTGTCGTTCGGTTCGGTGGTGGCGGGCAACGTCGGCGACGAGCGACGGTTCGAGTTCACCGTGATCGGCGACCCGGTCAACGAGGCCGCCCGCCTCACCGAGCTGTCGAAGACGTTCACCCCCATGGTCCTGGCCTCGGCGGCGTCGCTAGACGCAGCAGGCCAACCCGAGCGCCGGCACTGGGAGTTGAACGGCGAGGTGGAGCTGAGAGGCCGCGACACCCCCACCCGCCTGGCCACACCCCTCAGCTAGACCCCGAACCAGAGGTGAAGCCGTCGTCGGCGCCCCCACTCGTTCCGGCCCCCACTCGTTC
>JAAZBK010000198.1 GCA_012513855.1 Acidimicrobiales bacterium | reverse complement strand
TCGGCTACGAGAACCGGGCTCTGGCCACCGAGGACTTCGAGGACGAGACCGTCGACGCCGGTGAGATCGGTGCCGGCCACCGCGTGACCGCCCTGTACGAGGTGCGGCTGCTGGACGGGAACAACGGCGGGGCCATGGCTCCGGGAGCGGTGCTGGCCACGGCGGCGGTGCGGTGGCGCTCGACGTCGTCGGGCTCGACCGAGACGGTGGAAACGCCCATCACCATGGCTGACGTGAGCTACGCGTTCGCCGAAGCGCCGGCGTCGCTGCGCCTGCACGCGGCCACCGCGGCGTTCGCCGACTGGCTGACCGGCTCGTGGTTCAGCGCCGACCGGGGGACGTCACCAGCCGCGATCGGGGAGGTCGTGACCGGGGCGGCCGCTGAGCTCGATCCAGCCGGCCTGCCCGGTGCGCAGCTCACCCCGAACGATCTGGCCGACATGGTCCGCCTGGCAGGCACGGCATCGCCCAGCCCCCAGCTCCCCGAATACGAGGAGTGACAAAAGCGAAGCTGCGGACGTGACGCCCGGTTACCAGGCGTCACGTCCGCAGCTTTCGTGAAGAGAGGGGCTACCTCAGTCCAGGCGCTCGATGATGGTGGCGTTGGCCATGCCTGCGCCTTCGCACATGGTCTGGAGGCCCCAGCGGCCGCCGGTGCGCTCGAGCTCGTTGAGCAGGGTGGCCATGAGCTTGGCGCCGGAGCAGCCGAGCGGGTGGCCGAGGGCGATGGCCCCGCCGTTCACGTTGACCTTGCTCATGTCGGGGTTGTGCTCCTTCTGCCAGGCGAGCACGACCGAAGCGAAGGCCTCGTTGATCTCGATGAGGTCCATCTGATCGAGGGTCATGCCGGCCCGCTCGAGCACCTTGGTGGTGGCCGGGATGGGGCCGGTGAGCATCTCGATGGGGTCGACGCCGGTGACGGCGAAGGAGTGGAAGCGGGCGCGGGGCTTGAGGCCGAGCTCCCTGGCCTTCTCCTCGCTCATGATGAGCATGGCGGAGGCGCCGTCGGTGATCTGCGAGGAGTTGGCGGCGGTGACGCGGCCGTTCTCGGGGTCGAACGCGGGCTTGAGCTTGGCCAGCGACTCCATCGACGAGTCGGGGCGGATGCCCTCGTCGGCGGTGACCATCTCGTCCAGTTCGATGACCTTGCTGGTCTCACGATCGAAGACCTTGGCCTTGACCGGGATGATCTCGTTGTCGAAGCGGCCCTCGGCGGTGGCGGTGGCGGCCCGCTGGTGGCTCTGGACGGCAAGGGCGTCCATGTCTTCGCGGGAGATGTCCCACTTGTTGGCGATGATCTCGGCCGAGGTGCCCTGCATGACCACGCCGCCGACGGGGGCGTAGCGCTCCATGACCTTGGGGCCCATGGGGAAGCTGCCGGGCGTGACCGAGGCGCCCATGGGGGTGGTGGACATGACCTCCACGCCAGCAGCCACGACGATGTCGTAGGCGCCGGCCATGACGCCCTGGGCGGCGAAGTGGGCCGACTGCTGCGAGGAGCCGCACTGGCGGTCGATGGTGGTGGCGGGCACGGTGTCGGGCCAGCCGGCGGCGAGCACGGCGGAGCGGCCGACGTTGACCGACTGGTTGCCGACCTGCATGACGCAACCCATGATCACGTCCTCCACGAGGGCGGGATCGAGGTTGTTGCGCTCGGCGAGGGCCTTGAGCACCTCGGCGGCGAGGTCGGCGGAGTGCCAACCCGAGAGCTTTCCGTAGCGCTTGCCGCCAGCGGTGCGGACGGCGTCGACGATGACTGCGGTGGGCATGGTGTTCCCCTTCCGGAGGCCCTGCCTCCGAGCTGTTCGACTGAACTAGACCGATCGGTCAAGTTCAGTCTCGCCCTTGGTGCGACGGCTCGCAACTTCGAGAGCACGTGGTCTACGCGTCTGCTAGTCCTATGGCCGCAGTCACAGCTGAAGGGGACAGTGCCATGAGTTCGATCGTCGATCGCATCGAGGGGAAGACGATCGCCCGGTCGTTCCTCGACACCGTGGCGGCTCGCGGCTCCACCGTGGCGCTCCGCTGGAAGGACGGCGAGGAGTGGAAGGAGGCCACCTGGGACGAGTACGCCGACCGGGTGGCCCGGATCGCATCGGGGCTCCGCGAGCGGGGCGTGGGCCGGGGCGATCGAGTGGTCCTCATGATGCGCAACTGCCCGGAGTTCCACTGGATCGACGTCGCCGCGCTGATGCTCGGCGCCACCCCGGTGTCGATCTACAACTCCTCCGCTCCCGACCAGATCTCCTACCTGGTCGAGCACAGCGAGGCCGTCCTGGGCGTGGTCGAGGACGACGGCTTCCTGAGCCGGTTCAGCGGCATCCGCGACGAGATGCCCGCCCTGAAGCAGCTGGGCGTCGTCCGCCCGGGTGACGGAGGAGCCGACTTCACCCTCGAAGACCTCCTGGCGGCCGAGCCGCTCGACCTCGAGGCGGCCGCGGCCACAGGCGACAGCGCCGACCTGGCCACCATCATCTACACCTCGGGCACCACCGGCCCGCCCAAGGGCGTGATGATCTCCAACCGGAACGTCACCTTCATGGTGGAGTCGCTCATCGAGTGCATGGAGGTCGCAGAAGGCCTGGCCGGGAAGCGCCTCGTGTCGTACCTCCCCATGGCCCACATCGCCGAGCGCACCGTCAGCCACTACCAGCACGCCATCATCGGCACCGAGGTCAGCACCTGTCCCGAGCCGGCGCTGCTGGCGGGCTACTGCCGTGAGGTCAAGCCGCAGGTGATGTTCGGCGTGCCCCGGGTCTGGGAGAAGTTCCACGCTGGGGTCACCGCCGCACTCAGCGCCGATCCGGAGAAGGCCCAGAAGTTCGAGGAAGCGGTGGAGGCCGGCGGTCCCATCGCCATGCGACGGGCGTGGGGCACGGCCAGCGAGGAAGACGAAGCCACCTGGCAGTTCCTCGACGACGTCGCCTTCCGCGGCGTCCGCGAGCTGCTGGGCCTCGACGAGCTGGAGATGGCGATCTCGGGCGCGGCGCCGATCCCGGCCCAGCTGCTCACCTGGTTCCGTGCCATCGGCGTGCCGATGTCGGAGGTCTACGGCATGTCGGAGAACACCGGCGCCATGACCTGGACCCCCGAGCGGATCAAGCCCGGAACGGTCGGCCCGGCCGTGCCCGGCACCGAGGTGCGCATAGCCGAGGACGGCGAGGTGCTGTGCCGTGGTCCTCACGTCTTCCAGGGCTACCTAAAGGCTCCGGAGAAGACGGCCGAGACGCTCAGCGACGACGGCTGGCTCCACTCCGGCGACATCGGAGAGCTCGACGACGACGGCTACCTGCGCATCGTCGACCGCAAGAAGGAACTGATCATCACCGCCGGCGGCAAGAACGTCAGCCCGGCCAACCTCGAAGCCGCCCTGAAGATGATCCCGCTCGTGGCCCAGGCCGCTGCCGTCGGAGACCAGCGCCCGTTCATCTCCGCCCTGGTGGTGCTCGACGGCGACAACGCCCCGATCTGGGCCAAGCAGCACGGGATCGAGTTCGAGACCATGGCCGACCTGGCCGCCGACCCGGCGGTGATCGCGGAGATCGAGTCCCACCTCGACGAGGTGATGGCCACCTTCAACAATGCGGAGAGGGTGAAGAAGGTCAAGGTGATCGGCGAGGAGTGGCTCCCGGACTCCGACGTCCTCACCCCGACCTCGAAGCTGAAGCGCCGAGGCATACACGCCCGTTATGCCGAGGAGATCGAGGGTCTCTATAAGTGACCCGTGACCCTGGGCGGAGGGGGTTTGCAACATGACGGTTCGTCGGCGCTCGATCGAGGTCCCGCCCTGGCTCCGCGCGGCGGGGCCCGCCATCGCGGTGCTGGTGGTGCAGCTGGTCTTCTTCCCCGTGTCGGCCGGTGCCTGGCTGCAGGGTCTGGTGATCGGCTTGCTGAACGCCCTGGTGGTGCTGGGCATGATGCTCGTCTATCGGGCCAACCGGGTGCTCAACCTGGCGCAGGCTTCGATCGGAGCGTTGCCGGCGGCGCTCGGCATCGGCATCTTCCTCTTCGGCGGGCCGGGCTTCGCCGTGGCGGGTTGGCTCGGTGCGGCCGCCGGTGTCGTGGCGGGTCTGGCGGTGGCGGTGCTGGGCCGAACCGAACCGGCTCGAGCCGTGGTGGCCGGGCTTGCCTCCGCGGTGGCCGTGGTCGTGCTCGTGTCGGTCCTGGGAGAGGCCGGCTACTTCGGTGGTCTGGTGATCGGGCTGGTGGCCTCGGTGGTGGTGGGGTTGGCGATCGACCTGATCGTGGTGCGTCGCTTCCGCGAAGCGCCGCGCCTGGTGCTCACGGTGGCCACCATCGGTCTGGCCCAGTTCCTGGCGGTTGGTTCGCTGCTCATCCCCCGCTTGTGGGGTTCGGGTGAGCTTGTAGCCCCCAACAAGCCCTTCCAGATGCCGGGCAGCTTCGAGTTCGACATCGGCACCACCGTGTTCCACCTCGACGAGG
>JAAZBK010000197.1 GCA_012513855.1 Acidimicrobiales bacterium | reverse complement strand
TCGTCGCCCCCATCACCGCCATCGGGCTCGTCGCCCTCGTCGCCGACGTCGGCCGGGTCGCCCACGGCGTCGATGACCTGGGTGTCCTCGATCTCGCGGGGGACGTCCTGTCCGAAGATGTTCACCAGCGCTTCGCGGAAGGTGGTGCCGACCTCGATCTCGGTGCCCTCGGCCGACTGGTAGGCCACGATCACCCACTCCAGGTTGGGGGCGCCCAGGTCGGTGCCGGCCACGAAGAACGACTGCACGTAGAGGATGGAGTTGCCGATCGGGATGATCGACGGCGTCGACAGGTCGCAGCGGGACTGGCCGGTGCAGATGTTGCGGCGGAGGCGGGCGACCTCGTCGTCGGCCTGGATGTTGTCGGTGGCCGTGATCGGCCCGTCGGGCAGGGCTCCGCCGGGGAGGACGAACGAGCGCAACTGTCCGTAGGAGTCGGGGTCGCTGCTCGCGGTCATGAACGCGGTGAGCAGGTTCTGGTTGCCGCTACCTCGCGACGCCGGCACGTAGGGGCGCAGCATCACGAACGACGGCGCCTCGTCGCCCGGCAGCTTCAACAGCATGTACTTCGAGGCGAAGCGGGCCGTGGACCGCAGCGGCTCGCCGTCCTCGCCCACCGTCTGGGTCTCGTCGTTGACCACCCGCTGGCCGCCCGGCTCCTGGGGGACGTTCCACTCGGAGTTGCCGTTGTAGAAGGTGTCGGCGTCGGCGACGTGGTAGCGCCCCCACATCTCGGTCTGGACGGTGAAGAGGTCCTCGGGGTAGCGGAAGTGGTTCCGCAGCTCCTCGTAGGCGGCCTGCTCGTCGGCCGGGATCTGGTCGGGGGTGGTGAACAGGTCGGGGAAGGCCTTGCGGTAGGCCTGGATGATCGGATCGTTCTGGTCGACCACGTAGAGGTCGACGGTGCCCTCGTAGGCGTCGACCACCGCCTTCACCGAGTTGCGCACGTAGTTGAACGAGCGCCCGCGCAGGCCGCTGCCGTCGCCCAGCCCGCTGGTGTCGGCCCGCTCGGCGTTCGGGTAGTTGGAGGTGGTGGTGTAGGCGTCGACCACGTACTTGACCGACCCGTCGACCACCACCACGTAGGGGTCGTTGTCGAAGGCCAGGAAGGGGGCGAGCGACTTGACCCGCTCGATGATGTCGCGCTCCAGCAGCACCCTGGACTCGGGCCGGATGTTGCCCGACACCAGCGGGTTGATGTCGCCGAAGCGCAGCGCGAACGCCGCCTTGCGCAGGAAGCCCGACACGCCCGAACCGATGCGCACGCCGTCGGCGCCGCTGTAGGAGGTGGTGACGGGCTGGTTGTTCTCGTCCTGGTAGTCGATCTCAGACCGGTCGGTGGAGACGATGGCGTAGCCCGACTTGTTCTCGCCGAAGTAGATGCCCGGGTTGTCGACCTCGGGCATGCCACCGTTGGTGACCATCGGGATGTCTCGGGCGAGCAGGGCGGGGTCTCCGCTGCGCGACCGGTCGTTGGCCTTGGCGGCCACCACGCCGTAGCCGTGGGTGAAGGCGAGGTGGGTGGCCTCCCACGACGACTGCTGCACGCCGTCGGTGTTGAGGTCTCGGGCCGAGATCATCACCGGGGTGACCTGGCCGTCGATCACGTAGCGGTCGATGTCGACGTCGTTGATCTCGTAGAAGCCCTTGAGCTGCTGCTGGCGCTCGAAGCTGCGCTCGATGATGGCGGGGTCCCAGAGGCGCACGTTCTGGAGGGTCTCGACCTCCTCCTCCAGGTCATCGACGGCCAGGTCGCCCTTCCACTCGAAGGTCTCGTTCTCGACCTCGAGCTGGTACGCAGCCCTGGTGGCGTCGATGTTGTTGCGGATGTAGGGCGCCTCCATCGACGACTCCGACGGCTCGACCCGGAAGCGCTGGACGAACGCGGGCACGATCCCGCCGGCGAGCGACGCCACGAAGATCCAGAGGAACACCGCCATGGCCGGCAGCACCCAACCCCGACGCCAGATGTTGGCGATGAACAGGCCGAAGGCGAACAGGGCGATGACGATCAGCAGGTAGGTGGCGCGGAGCTCGACGTTGACGTCGGTGTAGGAGGCGCCGTCGACTGCTCCCCTGGGCGAGAAGGTGAGCTGGTAGCGACCCACCCAGTAGCGGGCGGCCTGGACCAGGGCGAGCACGCCGAGCAGGACCGACACGTGCGCCTTCACCTGCGGGGTGGTGCGATCGAGCTGGGTGTGGAACCTGATGCCGCCGTTGACGATGTGCACGAGCAGGGCCGCGAACAGGACGACGATGCACACCGAGAACAGCCACGACAGGGCGGCGGTGATGAACGGGAGCTGGAAGACGTAGAAGCCGATGTCGGTGTTGAACGTGGCGTCGGTCTGGCCGAAGTCGACGCGGTTGCGAAACAACAGCCACTCGTTCCAGTTGGCCCCGAGGCTGGTGCCGAAGAGCAGCGACAGGAACAGCGCCAGGGCGAGGCGGACCACCACGGCCCGGTGGCCCACCAGGTCGTGGTAGCGCTCGATCAGATCGTCGTCGGGGGCCACCGGCCGGAACGCCGGCGCCAGCCGCTCCGCGATCACCATGTTCACCCAGATCAGACCGAAGCAGATGCCGGCCCCCAGGAGAGTCAGGGAGATGCGGGTGCCGAGCGTGGTCGACCACACCGAACCCAGATCCAGCGAGTCGAACCAGAGCTTGTCGGTGTAGAACGCGGCGATCCCCCGCAGCGAGATCAGCAGGAAGAACAGGACCACCAGGCCACCGACCAGGAACGCCCTCCCCCGCCCCGCGGCGCGAGGGCGGCTCAGGCGCCTGGACCCGGGACGACCGAACCGCACTCGAGGCAACCGGCGGCGCGGCTTATCAGGGTCCCGTGGCATGGCTCGGGAGCCTACCGGCACCGGTCCGCACCGCTGCCGCGGCCCTGCGGTCTAGAGGTGGGTCACCCGACCGGGACGGCCAGGCAGCGACAGCCGGGGTGGGCCGGCGGGTGGAGGTCTCCGGTGGGGAACGACTCGCCCTTGCGGACCGCCCCGCCGAGCTGGTTGTCGTCGCAGTCCGGGCACGGCTGGCCGCCGTCGTCCATCAGCCAGCGGAACGAGGTGTCCTCGCCGGCGGCCTCGGCCACCCCGCGGCTGAACGCCACCATCACGTAGTGGCGGGCGGTCTCGGCGATGCGCTGGGTCTTCCACTCCCGATAGCACGAGCGGATCCGGTCGCCCAGCTCGTACTCGTCGCCCCCGTCGTCGAGCGCCCGCACGAGCTGGCCGCGGATCTGGCGGAGGATCTCGCCGGCGAACTCGTCGGCCACGTCGGCTACGTCGGCCTCACGAC
>JAAZBK010000196.1 GCA_012513855.1 Acidimicrobiales bacterium | reverse complement strand
ACCGACCAACAGCAACGTTTCCCGGTCGTCTTCCGACAGCCGGGCGAAGGCGTCGGCCAACGCGAGCCGGTCCTCGACCGGAGCCTGGGAGGTGGCTGCGACTGCTTCGATGCCGGCCAGCTCGGTGTGAAGCGTCCGGGATTCCTGCCGCATCGTTTCCGGTCAGGAAGGATGCAGGTCATGCCGAAGAAGTTCACCGACGAGGAGAAGTCCCGGGCGGTCAGGATGGTGCAGGAGCAGAGGTCGGAGTATCCGACGTTGCGGGCCACGTGTGAGGCGGTCGGTTCCCGGTACGGGATCGGTCGGGAAACGCTGCGGGGCTGGGTGAACCAGGCCCGCGTGGATGGTGGTGAGGTCGAGGGAGTCAGCTCCGCCGAGCGGGAGGAGATCCGCCAGCTGCGGGCCGAGAACCGCCGGTTACGGGAGGACAACGCGATCCTGAAGGCGGCTGCGACTTTCTTCGCGGGGGAACTCGACCCCCGAAAGCGAAGCTGATGGGGTTCATCGACTCCATGCGTGAGCTGGGGTATGCGGTCGAGTCGATCTGCCGGGTCCTGCGGTTGCAGGGCTGCCGGATCGCCGCACGAACCTACCGGGCATGGAAGGCCGCCGCCGGGCCCACCGCGGCCGAGGTCGACCTGGCCCACGTGGTGAACGCCGTCATGGACATCATCTGGACCGTCGAGGCCAACGGGGCACGCAAGCTCACCCCCGAGGGCTTGTACGGGCGCCGCAAGATGACCGCACTGCTGCGCCGTCGGGGCCATCACGTGTCGGGATACCTGGTTGACAAGGCGATGAGCCAGCTCGGCCATGCCGGGATCCGACGCGGACGCCAAGCCCGCACGACGATCCCGGGCAAGGACGGCCGCCGGGCCGGGGACCTGTTGAACCGGGACTTCACCGCCCCCGCGCCCGACCTGGTGTGGGTCGCGGACTTCACCTACTGCCGCACGTGGGCGGGCTTTTGCTACACCGCCTTCGTCGTCGACGTGTTCGCCGACCGGATCGTGTCCTGGCACACCCAGACCACCAAGCACACCGACTTGGTCATGATCCCGTTGCGGATGGCGTTGTGGACCCGTGACCGGGAGGCCCACCCGATCACCGATGGGCTGATTGCCCACTCCGATGCCGGGTCGCAGTACACCTCGGTGCGCTACACCGACCACCTGATGCTGGAAGGCCTGGCCGCTTCGATCGGCAGCGTCGGCGATGCCTATGACAACGCCCTCATGGAATCGGTGATCGGCCTGTACAAGACCGAATGCATCGGCACCACGGTCTTCCACGAGGGCCCCTACAAGACGGTCGCTGACGTCGAGTACGCGACCGCCGGCTGGGTCGACTGGTACAACCACCGCCGACTCCACTCCCGCCTCGGCTACACCCCACCAGTAGAGTTCGAGCAAGCCCACTACACGGCCCTCCTCACCCAGGGCCAACCCAGATAAACAGCGGCACGAATCACGGACGCTTCACCAGTGGTGTTCGGGTGGTGGTGGTTTGCCGATGCGGATGGTGCCGGCGACCGTGACGGCGTACTGGTAGCCCAAGGGTGATCGCCACGCGTACTGGCCGGGGGTTGGCTGTTCGAGGTGCCAGCCGCCGTGGGTCTTGAGCCGGTGGGTGAAGCTCGACAGGGGCCCGAGGTTGCCCAAGTGGGTCTGGCCGGGACCGCCTGCTTGGTAGGGGATGGTGTGGTCGGCCTGGCACGACGCTGCGGTGCGGGTGCCGAAGGGGAACACGTCGACGGGGTTGCGCTCATCGAGCAGGCGCCGCATGGTGTCGGGCACCGAGTACCCGTCCAACGTCGGCACGGTGGTGTCGATCACGATCGGCCGGACCTGGATCTTGCAGCCGGTGAGGATCGCGTCGAGTTGGGACAGCAGCACGTGCCCCCACCCGGCGATGTCCGCGGTGCCGCTGCCCGGGTCGGCGAGGTCAGCGCTGTCGATCCGCACGACGATCTCCGCCTTCTTCGCCACGCCACCGGTGGGGAGGGTGTCCTGCCCGAGCACGGTGCGTGCCAGGAGCCCGAGGGCGCTGGCGCGCCGGTGGTCGATGGTCTCGCCATCCAGATTCTCGGCGAGGTGGTTGAGGGCGTCGTCGAGGGCGAGTCCGTCGGCGGCGTCCAACTGGCCCCACAGGCCGACGTGGCCGGCCTTGATCGGGCCGAGGTCGACCCGTCGGCGTCGGGCGGCCGCCTCGGCGTTGGCGGCTGCTTGGGTGGGGTCGGCCTT
>JAAZBK010000195.1 GCA_012513855.1 Acidimicrobiales bacterium | reverse complement strand
CCACTACCCGTCGGCCTTGTCGGGCACGCCGATCACGTCGGGTCGCAAGCGGTAGCCGGCACCGATCACCGTCTCGATCGGCGGCTCGGGGTCGTCGTCACGGGTGATCTTGCGGCGCAGGGTGCCGACCGTGACGCGCACCGTGTTGGTGAGCGGATCGGCGTTCTCGTCCCACACGTGTTCGAGCAACCTCTCCTGGCTGAGGACCTCACCCGAATGGGTCATGAAGTAGCGCAGGAGCGCGAACTCCTTGGCGGTGAGGTCGAGCAGCCGACCCCGCCGGGTGACCTCGAAGCGGGCGGTGTCCATCTCCAACTCCCCCACCGTCAGCCGGGCCCCGCTGCGGCCGGCGTCGCGGCGTAGCAGGCTCCGCACCCGAGCCGACAGCTCCGCGAAGTCGAAGGGCTTGACGAGGTAGTCGTCGGCACCCTGATCGAGGCCCACCACCCTCTCCCCCACACCGTCACGGGCGGTGAGCATCAAGATCCGGGCCGCGGGCTGATCGTCGTCGGGGGCCATCGTGGGGTCCGACCTGATCCTCGAAGCCAGTTCCAGGCCGTCGCCGTCGGGCAGGTTCAGGTCCAGGGTGACCAGGTCGTAGGGCGTCACCGCCAACCGATCGGTGGCACCCCGGTAGTCGTTGGCCACGTCGACCGCGTAGCCCTCGCGGCGCAATCCCATGGCTATGGCATCGGCCAGGTCGGTCTCGTCCTCCACCACCAGTATTCGCACGCGTGTGACCGTAACGGTCATGGCGGCGGTCGCGGGGAGTTCCCGGTGGGTTCACCTGCGAACTTGGCGCCCGCGCACAGGATGCTTCCAGGAGACCTTTACGCTGGCGTACGCACCGGTGCCGTCGCGTGGCCGACGTGTCCGAACCACCGCCAGGAGCTCGAATGTCCCTCAACACCGGATCGTCAGACGTCGCCGAGGCGGCTGAACGCCTGGAACGAACGCTCTTCGAGGTCAAGAAGGTCATCGTCGGCCAGGACCGCGTGGTGGAGCGGCTGCTGGTGTGCCTGCTCGCCAAGGGCCACGCCCTGTTGGAGGGCGTGCCCGGTCTGGCCAAGACGCTGGCTGCGGAGACCATGGCCCGGGTGGTCGGCGGGTCCTTCACCCGCATCCAGTTCACCCCCGACCTGCTGCCCGCCGACGTCATGGGCACGCGCATCTACCGGGCCGGAACCGAGACCTTCGACGTCGAGCTCGGGCCGGTGTTCGCCAACTTCGTGCTGGCCGACGAGATCAACCGCGCCCCGGCGAAGGTCCAGTCGGCCCTGCTGGAGGTCATGGCCGAGAAGCAGGTGTCGATCGGCGGCAAGAGCTACCCCGTGCCGCGCCCGTTCCTCGTGCTGGCCACCCAGAACCCGATCGAGCAGGAGGGCGTCTACCCCCTGCCCGAGGCGCAACGAGACCGCTTCCTCATGAAGATCGTGGTCGGCTACCCCACCCCGGCCGAAGAGGTGGAGATCGTCCAACGCATGGGGATCAAGCCTCCCGAGCCGAGAGAGGCCCTGTCGATCGAGGTGCTCGCCGACCTCCAGGACGTCACCGATCAGGTCTTCGTGGCCCGGGAGGTGATCGACTACGCCGTCAGCCTCGTGCTCGCCACCAGGGAGCCGGAGCGCTTCGGCCTCGGCGACCTCCGGGAGCTCATCTCGTTCGGCTCCAGCCCCCGGGCGAGCCTGGGCCTGGTGGCCGCGGGGCGGGCCCTGGCCCTGCTCCGGGGTCGGACCTACGTCCTCCCCCAGGACGTCTTCGACGTGGCTCCCGACATCCTCCGACACCGGATCGTGTTGAGCTACGAGGCGCTGGCGCAGGACGTCACGGTCGACGACGTGCTGGCCAGGCTCCTGTCCACCGTGCCCGCCCCGCGGGTGGCCCCGTCGCAGGACCACTCGGCTCGCCCGCTCCACGGTTCGGGCTCGGGCCCGATCAGCCCATCTGCGACCGGCACCCACCACGCCGCGCCGGCCGCAGCAGACGCCAGCGGGATGGTCACCTCCGTGCCCGGAACGCCACCTGCAACCGCACCGTCGCCGTGGAGCGCCCCCACGTCGCCCGCCGGCCCGGGAGAAGATCCCACCGGCACCGACACGGGCGGCCGTTGGACACCTGGTCGATCGTGAACGGACCCGCCAACCTGCCGCCCAGGGCTACCCACACGGGCCCCGACGAGGTGTTGCGCCGGCTCGACCTCGCGGTGGCCCACAAGCTCGACGGCTTGCTCCACGGCGAGTACCAGGGGCTGGTGCCCGGCCACGGCTCCGAGCTGGGCGAGACCCGCGGGTACTCCCCCGGCGACGACGTCAGGCGCATCGACTGGAACGTCACCGCCCGGATGCAGGCTCCCCACGTCCGCGACACCATCGCCGATCGGGAGCTGGAAACCTGGGCGCTGGTCGACCTCGGTCCGAGCATGGACTTCGGCACCGCGTACTGCGAGAAGCGCGACATGGCGGTGTCGGCCGCGGCGGCCGTCGGCTTCCTCACCAACCGCACCGGCAACCGCTTCGGCGTGGTGCTGGCCCGTCCCGACGGCAGCGAGGTCGTTCCCGCACGCGGCGGTCGCCAACACCTCATGGCATCGCTGCACCGCCTGGTGGTCAGCCCCCGCCTCGACTCCGGAACGGTCGACCTCGGCGCGGCGATGCAGCGCCTGGGCGCGGTGGCCCGCCGCCGCGGCCTCGTGACGGTGGTGTCGGACCTGCTCACCGACCCCGATCAGTGGACCCAGCCGCTACGGCGGCTCGCGGCCCGTCACGAGACCATCGTGGTCGAGGTCATCGATCCACGAGAGCTGTCCCTCCCCGACGTCGGGGTGCTGAGGGTCGTCGACCCCGCCACCGGACGAACTCGGGACGTCCCCACCGCTTCGAAGAAGCTGCGCCAGCGCTACGAGGGTGCCGCCGCCGAGCAGCGGCGACGAACCGCGGCAGCGATCCGATCGGCCGGAGCCGACCACCTGGTGCTTCGCACCGACCGCGACTGGCTGCTCGACGTGGTGCGCTTCGTGGTGTCGCGCCGCGAGCGCGTGCACGCCCGCCGAGCCGGATGGGGTGCCCGATGAACGTGATCGCCTTCGAGTTCATGATCCCGGTACGGCTGTGGCTGCTCCTGGCCGTAGCCGCGCTGGCCGTCGCCTACGCGGTCACGCACCTGCGCAGCAGCCGGTACGCGGTGCGGTTCACCAACCTCGCCCTGCTCGACAGCGTCGCCCCCGACCGACCCGGATGGCGGCGGCACGTGCCGGCGGTGCTGATGCTCCTGGCCCTCACCGGGATGGTCGGAGCGTTCGCCAAACCGGCCACCGACAAGCGGGTGCCTCGCGAACGAGCCACCATCGTCATCGCCATCGACACGTCGCTCTCGATGGACGCCACCGACGTCGACCCGACCCGCCTGGCAGCAGCCCAGGCTGCGGCCAAGGAGTTCGTCGACCTCCTCCCCGAACGCCTCAACGTCGGACTCGTCACGTTCAACGGCATCGCCAAGATCGCGGTTCCACCCACCCAGGATCGCGAGGAGCTCCACGCCGCCATCGACCAGCTCCGCCTCGGCGAGCGGACGGCCATCGGAGAGGCCATCTACGCCTCGCTGGATGCCATCGGGGTCGACACCCGCGATCCCGCCCAGCTGCCCGACGGCACCGGCGAGGT